>NZ_CEYDPX010000013.1:0-25357 GCF_982804495.1 Candidatus Thiopontia autotrophica
CCATGCGCATTACGGAGCCCTTGCCGAACTGGCGTTCGATCTGGGTAAGGGCTGCCTCTAGTGCTTTTTGTCTGTTCTTGTCCATCTGATAAAGCCTGTGAAATAGCGTGAAATTATCCCATAAAAGAGAAGACTCACCTAACCAATTTTATGTTCTGCAACACCTTTTCCAGAGCATAAAGAACGGTCTGTTCACGGATCTCATTGCGGTTGCCATCAAAAACTACTGACTCCCCATGAAACAGATCATCTCTCCCCTGCCAACCAAACCAGACCAACCCCACAGGTTTGTCATCACTACCACCGGTTGGTCCAGCAATGCCACTTACTGCCACGGCAACATCTGCACTACTGCGATCCAGAGCCCCTGTAACCATCTCCTGAACCGTCTCTATACTTACCGCGCCATACTGCTGCAATGTCTGCTCAGACACACCCAACATCTCCATTTTGGACTCATTGGAATAGGTGACAAACCCACGCTCAAACCAGCCACTGCTACCTGCTGGATCAGTCATTACTTTGGAGATCCACCCGGCAGTACATGATTCTGCAGTAACAAGCATCAAACCATGCTTCAACAGCTCTCTCGATAACTCATTTACTACATTTTCAATTTCGTACTGCATTCTGTTTTCCGGTAAACTTTCTCGCTCAATGAACAGCAGTAATCATACCCCGGTAATGCAGCAATTTCTTCGTATCAAGGCGGAGCATCCTGACTCGCTGCTGTTTTACCGTATGGGAGATTTTTACGAACTCTTCTTTGACGATGCCAAACGGGCAGCTGAACTACTTGATATCACACTGACTGCACGTGGCAAATCAGCTGGCGAACCTATCCCGATGGCTGGTGTCCCTTACCATGCTGCCGAGCAGTATCTTGCCCGTCTGGTAAAACTTGGTGAGTCTGTAGCAATCTGTGAACAGGTTGGTGACCCTGCCAAAAGCAAGGGCCCGGTTGAACGCCAGGTGGCTCGAATCATCACTCCAGGCACTCTTACCGATGAGGCGCTGATGGATGACAATGCCGAGAGTTTGTTGGTATCCATTTACGAAGATGATGGGCGCTATGGTGTAGCAATACTTGCACTGGCAGCAGGACGTTTTCAGGTTATGGAGATAAATGGTCTACAGTCCCTGTTTGGAGAGCTAGAGCGGATAAAGCCATCAGAGATCCTGTTTCCTGAAAACTCTCAACTACGCACACAACTTGATGGACGCAGTGGATTACGCCCTCAGCCTGGGTGGAATTTTGATCCTGAAACAGCACAAAGAGAGCTGGCCAAACAGTTTGGAACCAACGATCTATCAGGGTTTGGGTGTAATGATCTAACTATTGGACTAGGTGCTGCGGGGGCACTTTTACAATATGTCCAGCACACACAACGAACCTCACTACCACACCTGAACAGTATTCAACTCCTGCAGCAAGAGAAAAATGTCTCTATTGATGCAGCCAGTTACAAAAACCTGGAGATTCTATCCAATCTTGCAGGTGGCGAGACTCACACCCTTATCGAAACAATGGACCATACCAGCACTGCCATGGGAGGTCGCATGCTGCGGCGCTGGCTGAGTAATCCAATACAGAATAAAACTGTTCTTGAACAACGTCTCTTCTCTGTTGAGTCCATTTTCGAACAACGTCTTCACGATACCTTTCAGCCCATATTGCGTGGTATTGGTGATATGGAGAGAATCCTCTCCCGTATTGCGCTACGAAGTGCCCGCCCCCGTGACCTGGCACGATTAAGGGACTCCCTGACATCACTTCCTGCACTGCAACAGTCCATCAGGGATGATCAACGCGAAGCACTGGGTAGTCTGGCACAACAAATTTCAACTTTTCCGGAAATTGAACAGCTACTTACAAGTGCAATAATCGATAACCCGCCCATGATTATTCGTGATGGTGGAGTTATTGCGACAGGATATGATATCGAACTGGATGAGCTACGCTCTATCCGTAAGAATGCCGGGGAACTACTACAGCAACTGGAGCAGAGGGAGCGAGAGCGTACCGGAATCACCACCCTCAAGGTTGGTTATAACAGTGTTCATGGTTACTACATCGAGATTGGCAAGGCACAGAATGGAGAGATTCCAGTGGAGTATGTGCGCCGCCAGACACTTAAAGCAGCTGAACGTTTTATCACTCCAGAGCTTAAGAGCTTCGAGGATAAAGTGCTATCTGCCAATGAGCGTGCGTTAGGGCGTGAAAAAGCACTCTACGAGGAGCTCATTGAAAAACTTATCGATATCTTGGTGCCGCTACAGCAATGTAGCTTGGGAATTGCTGAACTTGATGTATTGACCAACCTTGCCGAACGTGCGGAGAGGCTGGAGTGGGTACGACCACAACTGGTTGATGAGAGTCAACTTGCAATCAAGGAGGGGCGCCACCCGGTTGTTGAGACTGTTTCCGAAACCCCTTTTATTGCCAATGACCTCTCTCTCGATGACTCCACCAGAATGTTGATAATCACCGGACCCAACATGGGCGGCAAAAGTACCTTTATGCGTCAGAATGCGTTGATTGTCCTGTTGGCACATATTGGCAGCTTTGTCCCGGCTACGGCTGCAACCATAGGTATGGTTGATCGAATCTTCACCAGAATTGGGGCATCTGATGACCTCGCTGGTGGCCGCTCCACCTTTATGGTGGAGATGACAGAGACAGCCAACATCCTCCACAATGCCACTTTCCGCAGCCTGGTGTTAATGGACGAGATTGGTCGTGGCACCAGCACTTATGATGGACTTTCCCTGGCTGGGGCATGTGCAGAACATCTGGTTAAACATCAGGGGTCACTCAGCCTGTTTGCAACCCACTATTTTGAGCTTACGGCAATGGAGAATCAGCTTCCTGCCATAAAAAATGTCCACCTGGATGCAACAGAACATGGTGACGGTATTGTTTTTCTTCATGCTGTACGTCCAGGGCCAGCAAATCAGAGCTATGGGTTACAGGTTGCGAGTTTAGCCGGTATACCACAACAGGTAATTAAGCAGGCACAGGAGAGGTTGATTGAGCTGGAAGAGGAGCAGGGGTCACAAACCACCGTCGCCAGCTCCTCAACCAGACAGCCACAGATGTCTCTGTTTAGTAGATCAGCTGTAGAGGAGCTTGTGAGAGATATGGATCCAGACCAGATGACACCAAAGGATGCGCTGGATGCAATCTATCAACTCAAAAAGAGCCTATAGCCCAAGTTTCTCAATCAGTTTTTTTGCCGGCATATAGCCACTAATAACCTCTCCGTCATCCACTACAATATGTGGCGTCCCCTGCAACCCAAAGCTGGTAGCCAGGCGCATCTGTGACATAACAGGATTTTCACAACTCTTTTTATCCAGCTTCTCGCCAGACTTTGCCGCTGTCAATGCGGCTGCACGATCTTCGGAACACCATACTGTTACTGCCTTCTGGTAAGAGGATGAGTTGAATCCTGCACGAGGATAGAGTAGATACCTAAGCTTGATACCGGCATCCATCAGCTCCTCGCGCTCTTCATGTAGGCGAACACAATAAGGGCAATCAATATCGGTAAAGATGGTCAGTGTGCGCTTGCTCTCTTTAGGGGCATAAACCACCATCTCTGACTCATCCAGTCCATTCAGTATCTCTACTCTGGCTGATGCAATACGCTCATCTGTCAGATTGGTACGACTCTCCAGATCCAGCATCTCACCATCAATCAGATAACGCCCATCAGCAGAGAGGTAGAGAATTGTAGTGCCGTACCGAGCCTCAAAAAGACCTGAGACAGGGGCAGCACGCACCTCACTGGGGGCTGTTCCTGGAATAATCTTCTGCAACCGGTCCGTTACCGCATGGGGAATATCTCCAGCTGCCTCAGCCCATGACAGGGTAAAAGAGATGATCGCAAAAAATGCGGCGGCTATTTTTATATATGTATTGTTTTTCATTATTTATTAACCTCTTGGATGATGTTCTTTATGTATATTCTTCAATCTTTCTCTGGCAACATGCGTATAAATCTGGGTAGTTGATAGATCACTATGACCCAATAATACCTGAACAGAACGGAGATCGGCTCCATGATTCAGCAAGTGTGTAGCAAAAGCGTGCCTTAATGTGTGCGGGGAGAATGGTGTCAAGATACGGGCCTCACGACCATACTTTTTTAGTCTGATCCAAAACGCCTGGCGAGACATCCCCGCCCCCCTGGAGGTTACAAAAAGCGAATCGGAGGTACGTCCCTGCATAAACACTGGTCTGCCTTCATCCAGAAAACGCTCTATCCAGTAAAGCGCCTCCTCTCCCAAAGGGACTAGGCGCTCTTTGTTTCCCTTTCCCATAACACGGGCAACCCCCTGTCTCAGATTGAGCGCATCTATTCTTAGCTGTACCAACTCCGAAACCCTGAATCCCCCACCATACATCAACTCGATCATTGCACGATCCCTCAACCCCAGTGGAGCTGAGACGTCCGGCGTGTCCAGTAGATCCTCAACCTCCTGTTCAGTCAGGGTAGATGGCAGCGCACGACCAATTTTTGGAGAGTCAATCCGCGCCGTCGGGTCATCTCTTCGTACCCCACTATTTAACAGATAGCGGTAAAAACGTCGCAGGGAACTTAATACCCTTGCTACGGTGCGCGCATGACGCCCCTTGCCAGCAAGATATGAGAGATAGCCCAGCAATGATTCTCTATCAGCCTCAACAATATCGTCAACATACTGTTCATCAAGCCAGGTACGGTATTGATTGAGATCACTGCGGTAGGCAGAGATAGTGTTTTGACTCAACCCTTTCTCCATCCATAGAGTATCAAGAAAATCCTCTATCTTCCCCTTTCCCAACTATTCAGCCTCCCAAAACAGAAGAGGGCGGATCATATAATGACCCGCCCTCTTTGCATTCACCCTTTCAACAGGAAAAGGTTACTAAATCTTCTCTTTAATACGTGCAGCCTTACCAGTACGCTCACGCATGTAGTACAACTTGGCTTGGCGAACCACACCACGACGCTTGACAGTGATACTGTCAACCAACGGGCTATAAGTCTGGAACACACGCTCCACGCCCTCACCATACGAGATCTTGCGAACAGTAAACGATGAATTCAATCCACGATTTTTCTTGGCAATACAGAGCCCCTCAAAAGCCTGTAGACGTTCACGATCACCCTCCTTTACCTTAACCTGAACAACAACTGTATCTCCAGGATTAAACTCAGGAATCTCACGACCCATCTGCTCCGCTTCCAACTCTTGAATAATATTACTCATCACTCTAATCCATAACTCTCTGTAAACATAAAAATAACCCTTGATCACGCTAACATGCAAGGGCTTTGAAGCGGGCAATTATACTGTTTTTCCACAGTTTTTCACCCTATTATTACCAAATATTCACAATATATCTGGCCGTCGCTTTTTTGTTCTGAGCTCTGCCTGTTCCCTTCTCCACTCAGCAATAGCCTGATGATTTCCACTCAACAAAACCTCTGGTACCGATCTTCCATCCACCTCCTCCGGACGGCTATAGTGAGGGTGATCCAACAGCGCATCAGAAAATGAATCCTCTGCTGCAGAGTCCGCATGCCCTAACGCTCCAGGCACAAGCCGGATCACAGCATCCATCAGCACCATAGCTGGCAACTCTCCCCCACTAACAACATAATCACCAATTGATATCTCCTCATCCACCTCGGACTCAATCAGCCTCTCATCGATGCCTTCATAACGTCCTGCCAACAGAAGCATGCCATCTTTTTTGCTCAACTCCTCTATCTTGCCCTGAGTAAGCGGTTTTCCTTGTGGTGAGAGATAAATCAGATAAGGAGATATTCCGCTCTCTTTCTGACTATCTCTCGCCTGACAGATAGCCTTTTTCAGTGGCTCATAGAGCATTACCATACCTGGGCCTCCACCATAGGGACGATCATCCACAGTACGGTGCCGATCCTCTGTAAAATCTCTGGGGTTCCAGTGATGGATATCCACCAACCCACGATCAACAGCTCTCTTTGTTATCCCCTGCCCGGTAATAGCACTCAACATCTCGGGAAATAGTGTAATGAGATCAAAACGCACTAGAAATCCAGCCTCCACTCAACCGTGATCCTTTTCTCTTCAAGATCAACCTCGGTAACCCATTGGTTAACAAATGGGATCAATACATCTTTATCTTCACCACTTATCACCATCACATCATTGGCTCCCGTCTCCATCAAATCGGAAACCTCGCCCAACACCCCGTCATCAGAGTTAATCACCTGACATCCAATCAGATCTGACCAGTAGTACTCGTCATCTGTTAATTTTTCCAATGCATCTCGTCTGACCGATATATCAACACCAATCAGCTCCTCTGCTGCTGTTCTATCATTGAAGCCATCCAGGAGCACAACAACACCTTTACCATGACGCTTTCCCTGTTTTACCACAAACTCTCTCTGCTCCCCATTTATGGTTAACAACCACTTGCGGTAACGCAGGATATTCTCTCGAGGAGATGTATAGGAGTATATTTTCACCCATCCACGAACGCCAAAAAGCCCACTAACTCTTCCCAGCAACACCAGGGAATCAGTGGACTTCTTATTCATCGGAAGGATGAGTACCCCGTTCTGCTCGGGTGAGCATCACAGGATGGTTAATCAGGCTGCGGCGGCCTTGCTATTCTCTTTAACAAGACTGGCAACACGATTGGAAAGCTGTGCACCATTGGTAATCCAATGATCTACACGGTCCATATCCATCTCCAGGCGCTTCTCGTTACCGGATGCCACAGGATTAAAGTATCCGAGCTTCTCCAGGAAACGTCCATCACGACTATTTCTCTTGTCAGTTGCAACAATGCGGTAAAAAGGACGTTTTTTTGCACCACCACGTGCAAGACGAATTACTACCATTTTTTCTTTCCAGTTCTCAATATTTAATGGATGAAAAAAACCGACCCCAATCAACCTAATGTGAGTCGGCTCTTAATTAGTCGGGCATTATACTGCATGAAAGCATCGAAGTGAAGATTTTTGAAGCCATTTTAAAATGGCATTTTCCCCCCTGGCATACCCCCTCCGCCAGCCATTCCTCCCATCCCCCGCATCATTCTGGCCATCTTCCCGCCTTTCATTTTTTTCATCATCTTCTGCATCTGCTTGAACTGCTTCAAAAGACGATTAAGATCCTGCACTGTAGTGCCAGAGCCTTGGGTGATTCTTCTCTTTCTTGACCCTTTGATCATGTCTGGGCGACGGCGCTCCTTTGGAGTCATGGAGTTGATCATGGCCTCCATACGTAAAAACTCACTATCATTTACCTGGTTCTTCACTTTATCCGACACATTTGCCATTCCAGGCAACTTATCCATCATCGAGGCAACCCCACCCATCCCCTGCATCTGTTGCAACTGATCTCTGAAATCCTCCAGATTAAAGCCTTTTCCCTTGCGTACCTTTTTGGCTAGCTTGTCGGCCTTCTTTTTGTCTACCTTACGCTCCAGCTCCTCAATAAGGCTTAAGGTATCCCCCATCCCAAGTATTCTGGAGGCGATACGATCAGGATAGAAAGGCTCAAGTGCATCAACCTTCTCACCAACACCAAGAAACTTGATTGGCTTACCAGTTATCTGACGTACAGAAAGTGCCGCGCCACCACGAGCATCACCATCTGCCTTGGTCAAAACAACACCGGTCAACGACAATGCTTCATCAAAGGCCTTGGCTGTATTGGCAGCATCCTGGCCTGTCATGCTATCAACAACAAACAGGGTCTCGACCGGAGTAACTGCAGCATGTAGCTTCCGAATCTCTCCCATCATCTCCTCATCCACATGGAGACGACCGGCGGTATCAATAATCAAGACATCGACAAACTGTTTTCTGGCCTGAGCTAACGCATTTTTTGCGATATCCACCGGTTTTTGATCTGCCGTACTGGGGAAAAATGTTGCTCCAACCTCATCTGCCAACAATCTCAGCTGCTCAATTGCTGCTGGGCGGTAGATATCCGCACTGGCAACCATCACCTTTCTGGATTCACGCTCCTGCAGAAAACGGGACAGTTTTGCCACACTGGTTGTTTTACCAGCACCCTGCAGGCCAGCCATAAGAATGACTGCCGGGGGTTGTGCACGCAGATTAAGCCCCTCGTTGGCATCCCCCATCAATACCACAAGTTCTGATTGAACAATTTTTATCAACGCCTGCCCAGGAGTAAGGCTTGCAGATACCTCCTGCCCTAGAGCACGCCCCTTGACCCGTTCAATAAACGCCTTCACAACAGTAAGCGCGACATCTGCCTCAAGTAGCGCCATACGAACATCACGAAGTGCCTGCCCTATATTATCTTCAGTCAGACGACCCTGGCCCTTCAGAGTCTTGAGAGTTCGGTTAAGGCGATCGGTAAGATTTTCAAACATAGATAAATTATATCTAATTCTACTGACGAAACGGTTTCATTTATGACATCATCAACAAAAAAACCGGGCAGAAGTAATGTAAGGAGTTGATATGGACTTTGTCACCACAGGAATCATCGCAAGTCTACTGTACCTTGTTACAGCAGTTGGGCTGGGACGTATGCTGACTCAGGGAATATCCTGTTTTGACCACCCAAGAAATGGGCTGAAACTGCTAGGGGTTATTGGTTTTTTGTTCCACACAAATGTTCTGTTCCAACTGGTCGTGGCGCAGTGGGTCAACCTGGGGTTCTTCCATGCACTATCAATCACAAGCTGGTTGCTGGTACTTCTGCTTGAAATTACCTGGTTAATTCGCCCTGTAGGAAATCTTGGCATCATTATTTTCCCTATATCAGCCATAACAGTTCTGCTACAGATCACCAATCCTGGTGCAGTGATACACACTGCATCAACCGCGCTCGATACACATATTCTACTCTCCATGCTTGCATACAGCCTGTTGGGTATAGCAGCACTACAGGCGATCCTGCTCGCAGTACAGGAGCATCACCTGCGCAATAAACAGCCAGGCGGATTCATTCGAGCACTACCACCTATGGCTGATGTTGAGCACCTGATGTTTCAGCTGATTCGTGCAGGACTGTTAATGCTTACACTGGCTCTCTTGAGTGCTATTCCTCTGGTAGAGGATATGGTGGCACAACAACGTGCGCATACTGCTCTGCTATCCATCATCTCCTGGATCATATTTGCCGCACTGTTATGGGGAAGAAAACAGCATGGTTGGCGCGGTCGTACTGCTGTGCGCTGGACTATTAGCGGATTTGTAATCCTCTTTCTTGCCTACTTTGGTAGCCGCTTTGTTGTCGAAATACTGATAGGTATCCCCTCCAGCGGATGAATGAAGTCTCCACAGAGATTCTTTCCGGAATTCTCTTCCTATTGATTCTTATATCCGCTTTCTTTTCTGGTTCAGAAACCAGTATGATGGCAATAAACCGATACCGCCTGCGCCACCTTTCTCGAATCGGGCATCGTGGTGCACGTTCAGCATCTCAACTTCTGGATCGCCCTGAGCGGTTGATTGGATTGATCCTGCTTGGCAATAATTTTGTAAATATTCTCGCATCCTCCATAGCCACAATAATCGGTATGCGTATATTTGGTGATGCCGGAATAGCCATTGCTACCGGCATCCTCACTTTCGTTATTCTTATTTTTGCCGAGGTTACTCCAAAGACCATTGCTGCCCTTTCACCAGAACGTTTTGCCTATCCCGCATCATTCATACTTACACCACTGCTGCGTATTCTTTACCCTCTTGTCAGGCTGATAAACATAATCACCAATATTGTGTTACGTATGGTTGGAATAAAGCTCAACTCATCCCAAACTGATCACCTCTCCAGAGAGGAGTTGCGTACTGTTGTAAAAGAGGCTGGAGGGTTGATTCCAAAAAAACATCAATCCATGCTCACCAGTATCCTTGATCTTGAGGAGGTCACGGTAGAGGACATAATGGTCCCCCGCAACGAGATTATTGGAATAAATATCGAGGATACGTGGAGCGAGATTCTTACCCAGCTATCCCTTACCCAGCACACACGTCTTCCCGTGTTTAGTGACAACAGCGAACACCTGTTGGGAATTCTCCATATGCGTAATGCTATTCACCTAAGCTCCTCCGAGAAAGAGGGAAAAAGTGAACTCATCAAGGCACTGCATACACCACTCTTTATACCAGAGGGGACAACACTTAACATCCAGCTTCTTCAGTTCCAGAAGTTCAAAAAAAGAATGGGGTTGGTCGTTGATGAATATGGTGACATCCAGGGGCTGGTAACCCTTGAGGATCTGCTTGAAGAGATTGTCGGGGAGTTCACCACAGATGTATCCGATACAATCTCCGAGATAAACCCGCAGGAAGATGGATCATATCTGGTTGAAGGCAGTGCCAACCTGAGAGAGTTGGAGAAAAAAATGGGGTGGGATCTGCCTCTGGATGGTCCAAAAACAGTTAACGGACTTATCCTGGAACATCTGGAGGATATACCGGAAGCCGGCACCAGCATGATGATAAATGGATACCCGGTAGAGGTTACCAATGCATCAGAGAATATTGTTCGTCGGGTACGTATTTTCCCTCTGTTAAGAAAAAACCTTATAGACTAGCCAACACCTCTGACAGTCTGCCAACCGCCATAACTTCCAACCCTTTAATGGGGGTTCTTGGGCTATTGGCTTGCGGTACTATCGCTCTGGTAAAACCATGCTTGGCTGCCTCTTTAAGCCTCTCCTCTCCTCCCGGCACAGGACGCACTTCACCAACCAGGCCAACCTCGCCAAAGACAATTGTCCCCTCCGGTAACGGCCTGTTCTGCAGGCTGGATATAATCGACAGCACAACAGCAAGATCTGCTGCCGGCTCGGTGACTCTTACTCCGCCAACAACATTTACAAATACATCCTGATCATAGCTGACAACTCCACCATGTCTGTGCAGTACAGCCAGTAACATTGCCAGACGATTATGCTCAAGACCGATAGAGACCCTTCTGGGGTTGGATAGGTGGCTCTCATCTACCAGCGCCTGCAACTCAACCAACAGGGGGCGCGTCCCCTCCATAGTGACCAGTGTCACCGTACCCGCGACCGGAGAGTCATGACGAGAGAGAAAAATGGCAGAGGGGTTTGAAACCTCCTTCAGCCCGGTCTCTGTCATTGCAAAGACCCCCAGTTCATTTACCGCACCAAAACGGTTTTTAATAGCCCTGATCACCCGGTAACGACTTCCACTCTCCCCCTCGAAATAGAGAACAGTATCGACCATATGCTCCAGTACTCGTGGGCCTGCCAGGCTACCATCTTTGGTTACATGACCCACAAGAAATATGGATGTCCCTGTCTGTTTGGCATAACGTACCAGCCTCGCTGTACTCTCTCTCACCTGTGCCACTGATCCTGGTGCAGACGTCAGATCTTCAGTATAGATTGTCTGAATTGAGTCGATGACCAGTACCTTTGGATGGAGCGACTGGGATACCTCTATAATCTGTTCAGCCTGTGTCTCAGTCAGCAGGTCGAGCTTTGATGGATCCACCCCCAAGCGTTGCGCCCGCATGGATATCTGTCTGGCTGACTCCTCTCCCGTCACATAGAGAACCGGTATCTCCGTAGCCAGTTTCGCCATAATCTGCAGCAACAGGGTAGACTTTCCAATCCCTGGGTCACCTCCAATCAGCACTACAGATCCATGAACCATGCCCCCACCAAGCACCCTGTCCATCTCGGTGATTCCTGTTGAGCTCAAAGCATCAGTTGCAGTTTCAACCTCAGACAGATTAACTATCTTTGCACGCTCTCCAGCATATCCGGCAAAACGTCCTCCGCTCTCCTTACCGGATGAGGAAACCGCCATCTCGGTCAGGCAGTTCCACCCCTTGCAGGTAGCACACTGCCCTGCCCACTTGGGAGAGACATCACCACACTCTGTACAGACAAATTCAACTTTGCTCTTTACCACAGACTATCCCTCCTCTCGTCTGACCCTTGAGGTTAACTGACAAAGCAACTCATAAGAGATGGTGTCTGCCTTATCTGCAATCTCCTCTATCGGCAATCCATCTCCCCACAATATTGCCCGATCACCAACCATCGCATCTGGCACCTCTGTCAGATCTACAGTTATCATATCCATGGATACTCTACCCACAAGAGGGACCCTCTGATCCCTGATCAACACTGGAGTACCCGTGGGCAGAGAACGGGGATAGCCATGACCATAGCCAATGGCAACCACCCCAATACTCATATCTTCCGGCGCACACCAGGTGGAGCCATAACCAACACAATCTCCCCTCTGCAACTTTTTGACAGCAATCAGCGGGGCCTTTAGTGTCATGACCGGCTTCAGACCAATAGAGTCTGCACTCTGTTGAGAAAATGGCGAGCCTCCATACAACATGATTCCCGGACGCACAAAGTCATAATGGGTGCTGTTGTCAGAGAGCAGGGCTGCAGAATTTGCCATGCTACGCCTGATATCAAGCTGTTGGCCTGATGTCTCGAACAACTCTTGTTGCTGCTGATTCATCTTATGATCTGGCTTATCGGCATTGGCAAAATGGGAGATCAGAACCAATTGATCAACACATGAACTCTCTTCCATAAGTGGTAACAACTGATCCACCCGCTGCGGATAAAACCCAAGACGGTGCATTCCGCTATCCACCTTTAACCACACCACCAATGAGCGCTTCAGGTGTGTGGATTTCAGCAGACTCCACTGCTCTTTCGAATGCACTACCGTCTGCAAATCAAGCTGAGAGGCAGCATGCAGCTCCTCCTCCCCTTCAAAACCCTCAAGCAACAGGATAGGCTTCTGAACTCCGGCACTCCTCAGCTGAACCGCCTCATCCAGGCACCCAACAGCAAACATGTCTGCCTGATATAGAGCATGAGCAACCGTTAACAATCCATGTCCATATCCATTAGCCTTGATTACAGCAACAACCTGGGTCTGGTCTGAAACTCTATCTCTTGCCTGTTGCAGATTATGTCGAAGCGCCTCCAGATTAATGGTGGCGGTAACCTGACGACTCATTCGTGTGCGCCGGGATGGCTGGCCATGTAGGTAGGGGCAAGATTGTCGAAACGGGTATATTCCCCATGGAATGCAACTTTCACTGTGCCAATAGATCCATGACGCTGTTTGCCCAGAATAATCTCTGCAGTCCCTCGATCCGGACTCTCCTCGTTGTATACCTCATCACGGTATATAAAGACGATAATATCTGCGTCCTGCTCGATAGAACCAGATTCACGAAGATCAGACATTACCGGACGACGGTTGGGACGTGACTCCAGTGAACGATTGAGCTGTGACAGCGCAATCACCGGGATATTCATCTCCTTTGCCATCGCCTTGAGAGAGCGGGATATTTCTGCAATCTCGGTTGCCCTGTTTTCCGAAGACGCCTTGCCAGAGCCCTGCATCAACTGCAGGTAGTCAATCACTACCAGATCAAGGCCATGGTTGCTGCGAGCAATTCTACGCACCCTGGAGCGCAACTCTGTAGATGTGAGAGCCGGAGTATCATCAATAAAAATATTGCTGTCTTTCAGTTGATCAACAGCCTTTATCACATACTGCCAGTCATCATCATCCAGTTGTCCGGTACGAATCTTGTTTGCATTTACTCGTCCCAAAGAAGAGATAAGCCTGGTAGCCAACTGCTCACCGGACATCTCCATACTGAAAACTGCTACCGATGCCCCCCCTTTTACTGCAGCATTTTCTGCAATATTCATTGCAAACGAGGTCTTACCCATTGCGGGGCGCCCTGCCACAATAATAAGATCAGATTTCTGCAGACCTGTTGTAATTCGATCAAAGTCAGAGAAGCCTGTAGCAATACCGGTAACCGCACCGCTCTTTGAGTTGTAAAGCTTGTCGATACGATCAACTGCACGTGTAAGCAGGGTCTGCATATCCTCAAACCCTTTCTGATTGCGACTCCCCTGTTCTGCAATCTGGAATATTGACTGCTCGGCCTGATCCAGAATTTCTGAGACCTTGCGTCCGTCAGTATTGAATGCAGACTCCGCAATCTTGTTGGATGCTGTGACCAAACGGCGCAGAATCGAACGCTCTCTTACTATATCTGCATAGTGACGAATATTTGCTGCACTTGGGGTATTTTTTGCCAGTGTCCCAAGATATGCCAATCCACCTGCATTCTCAGCCTCATTCCTGCTCTCCAGCCACTCTGTCAATGTAATGACATCAAATGGCTTGTTGTCCTCTGCAAGACTGGAAATAGAGCGGAAGATCAGACGATGATCCTTGCGATAAAAATCCTCCTCCACCACTCTGTCAGAGACAATATCCCAGCTATTGTTATCCAGCATCAATCCGCCAAGCACAGATTGCTCAGACTCAATATGTTGCGGGGGAACAGTTAGTGATGAAGAATCAGACATGGCTGGTTAGGATAATCCAGAACTGAAAACAATTCGACCATTAAACGGACAAAATATGAATACCAGACAAAAAAATAGCCCTCACACAAACGTGCAAGGGCTATCTTGATTCAATAGCCGCACAACAACGTGCAACCTGTTGAAGACAAAGAATTACTCTTCAGCAACAATAACCACGACTACATCACAGCTAACATCTGTATGCAGCTGAATTGTAACCTCATGATCACCCAGCTCACGCAGTGGGCCGTCAGGGAGACGAACTTCGCTCTTCAACACCTCAACTCCAGCATCGGTGATGGCTTTTGAAATCTCGGCTCCAGTTACAGAGCCAAATAGCTTTCCTTCCTCACCAGCCTGATGAGCAATCTCCAATTTAACCGTAGCAATCTGGTCAGCACGAGCCTGTGCCGCAGCCAGTGTCTCGGCAGCAAGACTCTCCAGCTCTGCACGACGCTCTTCAAACTCTTTCAGGTTTTCCGGGGTTGCCGACTTTGCCTTCCCTTGAGGGAGAAGAAAATTACGAGCATATCCAGGTTTGACTGAGACCTTGTCCCCGAGATCACCCAGGTTAGCCACTTTTTCAAGCAGGATCACATCCATTTAAGTTTCCTTTTTATATCTACAGACTCTCTTTGAAAATGGCAGAGAATCACGCCATAAAATAAAATTTTCAACAGCCACCTACTACGCTGCAAACTGTTTACGATAATTAACCCATGTATCGGTTACACCAACCATCGTCACAACAAATCCCAGCGGGGTAAACAGTGTTAACAGATAGAGTGCTGTAATCCACCCCTTCCGTTTTGTCCTCATCTCCAGCAATGCATGAGCTACTGCAAGCCCTTGCACCATAAATAGGGTCATCCAGATCTGCATAAGATCCGGCACAATACTTGGAACTGCATCACCCATCAACATCCCGGGCAACATTACTGCCAACCCAAGAAGCACAGAATTCTTTCCCAGCTGTAGCGCCAGAAACTCCTGCTTCAAACCACCAGGATTGTATAGCATCGCCTGCCAACCACGCGCAATCAACAGCATTGCAGTCAATCCCAGGAAAAATCCAGCAGCCAAAACTCCCGTCAATACCTCTGCCAGCTGTGGTTTTAAAAGTATCTCGACATCAGGGGCAACGGCTCTCTCCCCAGTGGCCTCAAAAAGATTCTGTACTGTCTCCTGCCACCATATCGCAGGATTTCCATCCACAAACATATAAAATAGAAACAGAACAACCACCCCAAACAGAGCCGCAATCTGAAAAACAATCTTCAGAGAATTGGTGCCCTTCAAAACAGCAGCCAGAACCCAGACAGGCAACCAGAACAGCGCCAATACACCAACTGTCACTGCATTATCGCCATTCAGGCTATTTACAGCCATGGCCAGGACTAAACCTCCAGCCAGCGTCAACAGACCTTCGACTGCTCCTTGACGCAGGGTTACCAGACCAACTACTGCCCCGGTAAGATATCCAATTGGTGGCAACAATAGAGTTACAAAAGCCAGCATTGCAATCGTCCCCATCGCATGGAGACGACTACGCAGTACAAATTCAGCAAGTGCTCGCATAGCTTAAATGCGTTTACCCTAACAGTGATTATTCAGGTTGCCCCTGTACGTATTCAAGACAAGGCCAAAAACGTCAATTTACAAGTGCACCCAAGGGCATCAAGATAAATGATCATTTTTTAACACTGTCATGGAGGCGTACAGTGGGTTACCTGTATGATCAGCGGTCGTGGGCGTCCGAGTATGGTAACAACGCCAAAAAACGGGCGCGCTTAATCTCTGTTGCCAGCTGACGCTGATAACGTGACTTTGTTCCAGTAATTCTTGATGGGATGATAGCTCCGGTCTCGGAGATAAAGTCCTTCAAAAGTTCAACATCCTTATAGTCGATTGCTGGTGCATCTTTCATGCTGAATCGACAAAATTTTCTTCTACGAAAATAGCGTGCCATTTTTAATCTCGCTTATAAATATTTATGGTTAATCAGAACGACTAGGCCTCAGTGGCCTCAGTCTCTGCTGGTGCGTCGGCCTCTGAAGATTTCTCTGCTGTAGCAGCAGGAGCATCTGTAGATGCTGCTCTATCATCACGGCGTTCTCTGCGTGAATCATCCCTATCCTTGCGGCTGGACTCCTTCTCTTTCGCAGTCATCATTGCAGATTGACCCTCAGGAACACCCTTCATGGAAAGCACCTGGCTACGGATCACAGCATCATTGAACTTGAATAGCCCGGATAGTTCGTTCAATGCAGCAATTGTGCACTCGACGTTCATCAGCACGTAGTGGGCCTTGTGAATCTTGTTGATAGAGTATGCCAACTGACGGCGTCCCCAATCCTCAAGACGATGGATCTTGCCACCATCACCCTCAATTACAGAGCGATAGCGTTCTACCATCGTCTCCACCTGATCACTCTGGTCTGGGTGGACCATAAATACGATTTCGTAATGTTTCATTTTTCAATGTCCCCTTATGGATAAAAAAGCCTGATATGAGATCGTTGACTCATATGCAAGCAAGGAGGAATCACCAAAAGCATGGCTCCTGACGATTCGGAGCGCGCATTATACTGATACAACGGATGATAATCAACGTGATAACATGCGTTGGCGCACCGCCTCAAAAAGGGCAACTCCAGAGGCAACAGAGACATTCAGGCTGCTTACCTCACCAGCCATCGGTATCTTTACCAGTTGACTACAATTCTCTTTGGTTAGACGCCTCATGCCTCCCCCCTCAGCACCCATAACCAGCACCAACGGGCCACCAAGATCAGCCTCATACAGAGAATCGGTAGCCTCACCTGTAGCTCCAACAATCCACAATCCTCTATCTGCCAGACTCTTCAATAGGCGAGAGAGATTTGTAACCATCACAAAAGGGAGAGATTCTACTGCACCAGATGCAACCTTGCGTACAACCGGGGTAATACCAACCGAGCGATCCTTGGGAACTACAACAGCATGAACTCCTGCAGCTTCGGCACTTCTCAGACATGCGCCCAGATTGTGAGGGTCGGTCACCCCATCAAGCATTAACAGAAATGGCGGCTCTGAGAGATTATCCAGCATCTCCTCCAACCAATTATCGTCATATATTTTCTGCTCTGTTTTTACTGCAACCTCAACCACCACACCCTGATGTACACCACCCTGAGCCAGTCTGTCCATCTCTCTTTTTGAAACTTTGCGTACAGATATTCCCTGACGTTTTGCCTGCTGCACCAGATCTTGAAGACGCCTGTCATGACGCCTCTCGTCCACCAACAACTGGTCACCCTTCCGCGCCTGCCCTGACTTTAGCCAACCACGAACTGCATGGATACCGAAGATCTGCTCCATTATTAAGTAACCTCTGAAAAAGATTAATGGGATGGGGGTTTGGGGGAATGGCTCTACAGGTGTTATTGTAACATACTGAACCATAACCCTTCCCTCATAGGATAACTTGTGAGGGAGATCTGATTGGGTCACGAAGTGACTTAATCAGAGGTTCCTTAATGCCTTTCTGATGAACCCTTTGATGTACGTCTGGGTCTGCGCTTGACCGATTTTTTCTTTACGACCTTTCTCCCTCTGTTATCTCTTTTGGCACTTTTCTTCTTCGATACTTTTTTCTTTGAGGCTTTTCTGGCTGGACTCTTTCTCTCCTGCTTGCCTCTTTTACCCTTTTCCTTGTTGCTCTTTCTAGAGTTAGCACGTCGACCTTTCGTCTTTTTTGTGCTGCTACTCTTTTCCAGATGGAGAAAATCAATCTTGCGCTCATCCAGATCAACACGTGCAACCTGCACCCTGATGGTATCTCCCAAACGGAACTGACGACCGCCCTGTTCTCCAGTTAACTGATGACGTACCGGATCAAAATGGTAGTAATCATTCTGCAATGCAGTAATGTGAACAAGACCATCAACAAAAATATCATCCAGGGTAACAAATAGACCAAAACCGGTAACTCCACTTACAACCCCGCTGAACTCCTCGCCAACATGGTCCATCATGTATTCACACTTGAGCCAATCAGTAGCGTCACGTGTTGCGTCATCAGCACGTCGCTCGGTTGTTGAACACTGCTCTCCCAACCTGACCATATCTTCCTTGTCATATCTGAAACTGCCAGCACCCTTCTTCATGGCAGATCTGATCATCCCTGTACCCAGCAGATGTCCAATGGCTCTATGCACCAACAGATCAGGATAGCGTCTGATAGGAGATGTGAAATGTGCATAGTTCTCATGCGCCAGGCCAAAGTGGCCAACACTCTCGGGAGAGTAGACTGCACGACTAAGGCTTCTCAGTAGAACTGTCTGAATCAGATTGAACTCTGGGCGGTTACGTGCCAAGTCCAGCACCCGGGCATAATCTCCGGGTTGTGGACGGTCACCGCCAGCCAGGGTCAGTCCAAACTCTCGTAGAAACAGACGGACCTCATCCAGTCTCTCGGATCCTGGTTGCTCATGAACACGATAAAGAGCCGGAATCTTGTTGCGCTTCAGATAACGTGCTGCACATACATTGGCAGCAATCATGAACTCCTCAATCATCTTGTGTGCATCATTACGAATGGTAGGCACAATACGGTCGATCTTCTTGCCCTCACCAAACTTTATCTGCGTCTCCACTGTATCAAAATCGATAGCACCACGAATCGTACGTGCATCTCTCAGTACGTGGTACAGAGCATGTAACTCCTGCAGTTCTGGCAGATATTTTTTATAGACTGGTGGCAACGAATCAACTTTTCCATCCAGGGCGTCTCCCACCTGGTTATAGATCATTCGTGCTGCCGAACGCATTACACCCTGGTGAAAACGTGAACTTGTTACCTTGCCTGACTCGTTAATCTGCATCTCGCAGACCATACAGAGACGATCAACATCCGGGTTAAGTGAGCAGAGCCCATTTGATAGCGACTCTGGCAACATCGGAACCACATGACCAGGAAAATAGACTGAATTGCCTCTAACAATAGCCTCCCGATCAAGCGCACTCTCTGGCTCCACATAATGGGATACATCGGCAATGGCAACCAACAGACGCCACCCTTTTGGGGTGCGACTGCAGTAGACAGCATCATCAAAATCACGAGCATCCTCGCCATCAATGGTGACCAAAGGGGTGTTGCGAAAATCCTTTCTTCCCTTCTTTGCCTTCTCCGGAACCTCAGCCGCAATTGATGCAGCCTGTCGCTCTACTGCATCGGGCCATAGATGAGGAATCTCGAATGCTCGAATCGCAATATCAATCTCCATGCCGGGAGCCATATGGTCACCCAGAACCTCGGCCACCCTGCCAATGGGGCCACTACGCCTTGATGGTTGCTCAATCAGCTCGACCAGAACAATCTGGTCACTCTTTGCTCCAGCCTGCTGTTCAGAAGGGATCAGAATATCGTGAGTGATATGCTTGTTACTTGGCACTACCGTTCCGACACCACGCTCAAGAAAGAAGCGCCCAACCACCTGCCGGGTTCCACGTTCCAGTATTTCGGTAACCTGGCCTTCACGTTTTCCGCGTCTGTTTACTCCAACTATGGATACCAGCAGGCGATCACCATGCATAACCGAACGCATCTGTTTGGCATGCAGAAATACATCCTCGCCGCCCTCATCAGGGATAAGAAAACCGAAACCATCCGGATGTCCCTGTACCCGTCCACGTACCAGATCCATACGCTCAACCAGACCGTATCCACCACGCCTGTTCTTTGCAATCTGCCCATCTCGTGACATCGCAATCAGACGGCGACGCAACCCCTCCTGACGCTCTTCATCCTCATAGCCAAACTGATCAATCAGCTGCTTCAATGATTGAGGTGCATGATTCTGCTTTAGTACCTCTATTATCTCCTGCCTTTCAGCTACAGGAACCGTATAAAAATTTTTATTCTCTTCTTTCAATGATTCTTTACCTTGATAATTGACACCAGCCCGATGGGCCGGTAAAGTGCGCGCTCATTCACACCCTGCCTGGGTGGCGGAATTGGTAGACGCGCTAGCTTCAGGTGCTAGTGGGGGCAACCCCGTGGAGGTTCAAGTCCTCTCCCAGGCACCATATTTTTCTCCATTTATATTCAATGTGCGGTATCTTACGCCCATGATACGTATACTGTTAACACTTTTTACTATTCTCTCACTGACCGGATGCAGTGATAATCCACCACCAAAACTTGCTCCCGAGCTTGAGGGGACACTGGTCAGCTCCGCAGCACCGGTGGCCATGGAAAATCTGCAAGGGCAACAGATCTACCTATATTT
The DNA here is from genome assembly GCF_982804495.1 of Candidatus Thiopontia autotrophica. Taxonomy (NCBI): domain Bacteria; kingdom Pseudomonadati; phylum Pseudomonadota; class Gammaproteobacteria; genus Candidatus Thiopontia; species Candidatus Thiopontia autotrophica. The sequence continues at coordinate 20,653 of NZ_CEYDPX010000013.1, forward strand.
CTTCCCCATGGGTTGCGAAGAGTGCTGGGTAACCATTGAGAAGATGGACAAACTCCGAGACCAGCTCAATCTGATTGGTATCGTCATGTACGAAGAGATTGATAATTACTGGTACGATGTTTACGAGCTAAGTCGACGACACTTCATTAATCTGCTGCCACTTTATGCCGACCATGATGAAAATATAGCCTATGACTACAATGTTGAGCAATTTCCAGCATGGATAACCGTCAACAAGAGTGGAGACATTAGCAAATCTGCCTCAACACCCCCATCGGAGGTGTTGGAACATATGGAAAAACTATAGATCAGGAGAATGGGTGGTTAAGGACAATTGTCTCTTCACGATCAGGGCCAGTTGAGATGATATCAATCGGAACGCCACACAACTCCTCCAGACGACTCAGATATGCCTTTGCACTATCTGGAAGGGCATCATAGTCACGCACCCCAAGTGTTGACTCACTCCAGCCAGACATCTCTTCATATACCGGCTCACACGCCTCAAATGCATCAGCCCCAATCGGTGGTGACTTTCTGATCTCGCCATCCATACGATAGCTTGTACAAATCTTCAGTGTCTCAAGTCCATCCAGCACATCCAGCTTGGTAATGCAGAGACCAGTAAAACTGTTAATCTGTACTGCTCTGCGCAGAGCAACTGCATCAAACCAGCCACAACGCCTGGCTCGACCGGTAGTTGCACCAAACTCGTGCCCCTTCTCTGCCATATGCTTGCCGTTATTGTCACAGTAATCCTCTCCATCATAAAGCTCTGTTGGGAATGGACCTGAACCGACTCTGGTTGTGTAGGCCTTGGTAATACCAAGAATATAATCCATATAACGTGGACCAACACCAGTTCCTGCCGATGCTCCACCAGCAGTTACAGTTGACGAAGTTACGTAAGGGTAGGTTCCATGGTCAATATCAAGCAGTGTTCCCTGCGCCCCCTCAAACAGTATCCCCTTGTCTTGCTCCTTAAGGTCAAACAGCTCCTCAGTTACATCTGTAGCCATTGGACGCAACTCATCAGCCATAGCCAGAGAGCTCTCCAAAACCTCATCATAATCCACAGGGTCAGCCTTGAAATAGTTCACCAGAGCATGGTTGTGATACTCCATCACCTCGCGCAGACGCTCTCTAAAGCGCTGTTCATCAAGCAGGTCACCAAGACGAATACCGCGACGAGACACCTTATCCTCGTAGGCTGGGCCAATACCACGGCCAGTAGTGCCGATAGCCTTCTTGCCTCGGGCCACCTCTCGAGCCTGATCCAGCGCAATATGATAAGGAAGAATCAGCGGACATGCTTCACTTATGCGCAGACGTTCTCTTGCTGGAATTCCACTCTCCTCCAGCATGCGGATCTCACTCAACAGTGCATCCGGAGCCAGCACCACACCATTGCCAATAAAACAGGTTACGTTATCGCGCAAAACTCCAGAAGGGATAAGATGAAGTACAGTGGTGTCGCCATCAATCACCAGGGTATGTCCTGCATTGTGACCCCCCTGAAACCGGACCACGGCCGAAGCACGATCTGTCAAAAGGTCGACGACCTTTCCTTTTCCTTCGTCACCCCATTGAGATCCGATAATTACTACATTCTTTGCCATCTTATATTTTCTCTAACTGTTTTATAGATCACATCACTCTATTTGGTTGGCTCTACGGTCCAGCCACCATCATTCAACACCAACTGACGATCACATCCCATATCACCAGCGGTCTCATTCTGTCCGGGTAGCTCGACAATTACCCGCTCACCAGAGCGTCTTAAATTATCTATCTCGACAGAAAGCGCACCATCCTCACTGTGCGGTGCAAAAATTGCTGGGAGAGGATAATTCCGATCACCACCTGATGCAACGAGATTCTTGATGTCTGCACTAAAACCGGTTGCCGGACGAGCTCGCCCAAAAACCGCACCAACATTGTCATAGCGTCCACCCTGAGCAACAGCCTCACCTTTTCCTGGGGCATAGGCTGCAAATACAACTCCAGTGTGATAATCGTAACCACGCAGTTCTGCCAGATCAAAATGCATTTCAACATTCCACTGCTGTCTGGAGGCAGTCTCTGCAATAAGCTCCAGGGTACTGATTGCCTGGTGAGCAGATGGATCAAGCAATGTTTTTGCCTCTTCCAACACCTCAACTCCACCATTAAGATCTTTCAGTGCCAGTAGCTGAGACCTTAGCCCCTCATCCTTCACGCCACCAACAACAGCTTCAACCTCAACAGATGCCTTGCGCTGCAATGCATCAAACAGCATAAACTCATCCTGCGCCGACAAATCTGCCCGCTCAACCAGACTGCGGTAGATTCCAACATGGCCAAGATCCAGCACCAGTGACTCTTGTCCCGCAAGGTCAAGCATCTCCAGCATCAGACGAATCACCTCCAGGTCACTCTCAATTCCTGTATGGCCATAAAGTTCTGCCCCTACCTGAATAGGGCTTCTGGTTGCGCCTGAAATCTCGGGACGAGTATGTAGCACAGACCCCAGATAACAGAGACGGACCGGCCCTTCACGATTCAAGCGGTGGGCATCAATACGTGCAACCTGTGGGGTCATGTCCGCACGAACCCCCATCATTCTGCCGGTCAATTGGTCGGTAAGTTTGAATGTCTGTAGATCAAGATCATTTCCAGTTCCCGTCAACAGAGACTCCAGATACTCGATCAGAGGAGGAATTACAGTCTCATAGCCCCAGCCATGAAAAAGATCAAGTACCTTGCGACGCAGCGACTCAATCTCCACTACCTCAGCTGGTAGCAGCTCTTCAATACCGTCAGGCAATCTCCAATTTTCCAACGACTGCATCAATCTTCCTCTCTATGCGTTCACACCACTCTGACAAGATAAAGCAGCCCTGCGCCAGCCACCATACTAATCAATCCCATCTTTCTCAACTGACCACTCTCCATGCCGGCAAGCCGTCCCATGGTATCCCTCCAGCCATCAGGGTTCAGTGCTGGCAACAACCCCTCAATCACCAGCACAAGGGCCAAAGCGGCCAACAGATCAGACCAGACCATTATTGGCTACTTGGTCACCTTGCCGTTAAAATACTGGAAGAACTCACTATCCGGTTCAAGAACCAGCAGATCACCCTGACTGCTGAAAGTTTTCTCGTACGCCCCTAAACTACGATAGAAGGCGTAGAACTCTGGATCCTTGTTATAGGCAGTGGCATAAATTTCCGTTGCCTTGGCATCTCCCTCACCTCGCATCTTCTCTGCCTTCTGGTTGGCCTCGGCAATAATCACCGTGCGCTGCCGATCAGCCTCTGCACGAATTCGCTCGGCAGCCTCTGAACCTTCGGAACGGAACTCCTTGGCAATTCGATCACGCTCTGCCTCCATGCGTCTGAATACAGAGTTGCTCACCTCCTGTGGCAGGTCAACACGCTTGATTCTGACATCAACCACCTCAATCCCGAAGGCTTTGGCCTGAATCCCAGCACTTGCAGTAATGGCTGCCATGATCTCGTCACGCTCACCACTGATAACCTCCTGAACTGAACGTTTACCAAACTCCCCACGCAGACCATCCTTGACTACCTGGGAGAGGCGCTGGTTTGCAACCCAGAAATCACCGCCAACTGACTTGAAAAAGGTCTCAACATCCACAATGCGCCATTTCACGAATGAGTCAACCTGCACGTTCTTCTTCTCGGCCGTGAGATAACGTTCTGGATCTGCATCCAGGGTCTGAATACGTTTATCAAACTTGCGTATATTATTGACGATAGGGATCTGAAAATGGATGCCCGGCTTGTAATCCGTCTCTGCAATTTCGCCCAGTCTGAATTTGATGACCAACTCACGCTCATCAACTATAAATGCTGACATCGAAAAAGTAATCAGTGCGACAACCACTACTCCTAAAACTATCTTGATTCCATTCATGATTATCGTCCTCTACTACGCTGGTCAGGGCGTGAAGGTGAGCCGCCACTATCACGGGTTGTGCGAACCTTGTTTACCACAGATCCTGCCGGGGATGAGGTTCGTGTCGTAGTGCCACGTTGCACCATCTTGTCCAGTGGCAGATACAGCAGACTATTACCACTATCCACATCGATCATCACCTTGCTGGAGCGAGATAGAACAGTCTCCATTGAGTCTATATAGAGCCTTTTGCGTGTTACCTCAGGAGCCTTCTCATATTCGGCAAGAACCTGATTAAAACGAGAAGCCTCACCATCCGCCCTCACTATGACCTGTTCACGATAGGCCTCTGCCTCAGCCACAATTCGTGCTGATGCACCACGTGCCCTGGGAATAATGTCATTACTGTATGCCTCAGATTCATTGATCAGACGCTGTTTATCCTCACGTGCCTTGACCACATCTGCAAATGATCCCTGTACCTGGTCGGGTGGCTGAGCATCCTGCATATTCACGGTGGTGACATCCAGACCGGTATTATAACGATCGGTAATAATCTGAATCAGATCACGTGCGCGAGAGGCGATATCTGCTCGTCCTTCGGTCAAGACATAATCCATATTGCTCTTGCCGATAACATCACGCACAGCACTCTCTGTGGCCTGGCGCAGGGTCAGGTCAGGATTTAGAACACTGAACAGGTAGTTCTTGGCATCCTTTACCCGGTACTGGACTGCGAACTTGATATCGATAATATTCTCATCCTTGGTCAGCATCAGAGATTCACGTGGAACCGAACCGACTG
>NZ_CEYDPX010000013.1:25457-43795 GCF_982804495.1 Candidatus Thiopontia autotrophica
GTGGAACCGAACCGACTGACTGAGTACCGCCTCGAGAGCGATACCCAATCTCGATATTACGAATCTCCTCGACATTAACCTTCTCAACGCTGGCAATTGGGTATGGTGGAACCCAGTGTGGTCCAGGCATCGTACTGGTGAAATATTTTCCAAAGTAGAGTTCAACCCCACGTTCTGCCGGATCAACAATATAGATACCGGACAGCATCCAGACTGCCACCAATAGACCAACTATGGTTCCTGCCCCTATCATGCCGCCGCCACCACTCTTGCCGGAAGGTGAGGTACTGCCGCCTCCGCCTGAACCCTTGCCTCCAAAAATCTGGGAGATTGATCCCTGCAGCTTCTTTATCACCTCATCGAGGTCGGGTGGTTGCTGGCTATTCTTGCCGCCCCCCCATGGGTCACTGTTCCCTGGCCGTTTACGACCGGAATCATCGTCCCATCCCATCTCTGTTTTTCCTGCTGTTACAGATTGACTCTGTATCACTTTATCTTTCATGTAATGTCCTTATATAACCGCAGGAATTTATTTCCTGCTCTGCTTCCCTGGTAGTGTTTTCTGAATTTACTATTATCGACTATTACTAACTCTCTCAAGAAGCTGTAGATGATCCAGTGTTTTGCGCGGGAGTTCAACCTCCATCTTCCATCCACCGTCATCAAGAAATGATTCCGCAACAACACCACCCTCCTGATGCAGATTTGCGTGCAGTTTTCCTTCATGAGAATCGAGCATAACAGTACCGCAAATCGACTCTCCACAGAAGCGTTCGGTAAGAATATCCAGCAACAGATCAACCCCCTCACCGCTCTTGGCAGATATCCAGACACGAGTCACCTCACCATCTGCATTACGATCAACCCGAGGTCCCAGTGAGTCGGCAAGGTCAATTTTATTGTAGACCTCAATTTGCGGCACCTGGTCTGCCCCTATCTGTGAAAGCACCTCATTAACCTGTCCAATATGGTCTTGAGAGTCCTCATGGACTGCATCAATCACATGAAGCAGCAGATCGGCCTCACAGGTTTCAACCAGAGTAGAACGAAATGCCTTGACCAGATCATGTGGCAGATCCCTGATAAACCCTACCGTATCTGCAAACACCACCTTTATTCCACCAGGAAGCTTGATGCTGCGCAGAGTTGGATCAAGTGTTGCGAACAGCTGATCCGCAACGTATATATTCTCGTCGGTAAGGTAGTTAAAAAGTGTTGATTTGCCGGCATTGGTATAACCGACCAGGGATATAGTGGGAACTGTTGCTCGCTGTCTGGAGCGACGCCCCAGTGAACGGGTGGCATCTACCTTCTCCAGCCGTTTGGTAATCTGTTTGATGCGCTGGGCAATCATGCGACGGTCACTCTCCAGCTGGGTCTCGCCAGGGCCGCGCAGACCAATACCACCCTTCTGCCTCTCCAGATGAGTCCATCCTCTAATCAACCTGGTTGAGAGGTGGCGCAGTTGAGCCAGCTCAACCTGCAACTTGCCCTCATGAGAACGGGCACGCTGAGCGAAAATATCCAGAATAAGTGTTGTACGATCCAGTACACGACACTGAAACAGCTCTTCCAGATTACGCTCTTGGGCTGGAGCCAGTGCATGGTTGAATATAACCATATCCACATCTTCAGCAGCCACAATCCCCTTTATCTCCTCCGCCTTGCCACTGCCGATAAAATATTTGGAATCAATGGAATTTCGCTTTACTACAATTGTATGGATAATCTCAGCACCAGCAGAATCGGCAAGAAGCTCAAACTCCTCGACAATCTCATACGGATTTATTTCATGCAGATCAAGATGAACCAACAGGGCACGATCACCACCCTGATGGCGTTCAAAAAACTGGGCCAAACGTTATAAGGAGATTACTCTTCTTCCTCGTAATCAATGGTTACTGGTCTGGAAGGGACAATTGTAGAAACAGCATGCTTGTAAACCATCTGACTCACGGCACTCTTGAGCAGTATGACAAACTGATCAAAGGAGTCAATATGTCCCTGTAGCTTGATTCCATTAACCAGAAAAATGGATACGGGTATCTTCTCCTTGCGAAGTGCATTAAGGAATGGTTCCTGTAACTGTTTGGCTTTCGTGCTCATTTTCCACACCTTTCTTATTGTTTTTATAATTCGGCTATTCAGTGTACCAAAAATTAGCGGGAATAAAAATCACCTATTGCGGACATTGTTGAATATGTGCTCAGCCATTCCGTTACCTCCAGGCTCCATCCACTTGATATCTGTTGGCCAGTTACGTAGCCATGTAAGCTGGCGCTTCGCAAGCTGTCTTGTTGCAACCACCGCCCTATAGAGCATCTCCTCCCTATCCATAACCCCATCAAGATACTCCCACACCTGCCTATACCCAACTGAGCGCATGGACGGAGTATCCAGAGAGAGATCTCTACGTCTTTTCAATCTCTCGACCTCTTCGATAAACCCTGACTCCATCATGATGGATAGACGTTGCTCAATTCTCTTGTGCAGAAGTGAACGATCGTCAGGAGATATCGCAACCATCAACAGTGCATCCGGGTTTAACCCCTCCCTTTTTTTCTGTTGCTGCAGTTCACTCATGGGTACTCCGCTTATCCGGTAAACCTCAAGAGCACGGATAATGCGCTGCGGATCATTTCTGTTTATGCGCGCAGCTGCAACTGTATCAATATCAGAAAGCTGTTTATATATCCTCTCTATCCCTTTGTCTTTGATATCTTTTTCTATTTCCAGACGCACCGAGCGATCAGATTCTGGTAGAACAGAGAGGCCAAATTGAAGGGCCCGAAAATAGAGCATGGTGCCGCCCACCAACAGAGGAATATTGCCGTTTGCCCTGATCTCCTCAATCTCTTGCAGGGCATCATCCCTGAAACGGGCTGCCGAATATGGCTCGGCTGGGTCTACGATATCAATCAGACGGTGTGGTGCACGCCTCAATGTCTCGCTGCCCGGCTTGGCAGTACCGATATCCATCCCCCTGTAGACCAGAGCAGAATCAACGCTAATTATCTCAAATGGGTAATTCTCCACCAACTCAACAGCAAGATCCGTTTTACCGGCAGCCGTTGGCCCGGTCAGAAAAACCAGCGGCTCAGCTGAAGAACCTGCACTACTGCCCACGGAGAAAGAGCCCATCCAGCTCATCCAGTGTCAACTGCCCCCAGGTTGGGCGACCATGGTTGCATTGACCACCTCTTTCAGTCTGCTCCATATCCCTCAACAGGGCATCCATCTCCGGTATCGTCAACTGCCTCCCTGCACGCACAGAGCCATGACAGGCTATAGTGGCCAACACCTCGTTTATTCTCTCCTCCACCATCGCACTGCTCTCATGCTCAACCATGTCGGCCAGCAGGTCTCTTGCCAACTGCTTCACATCAACATCTGCCAACAACAGCGGAACCTCTCTGACTGCCATTGATAGCGGACCACTCAACTCAACCTCCAATCCTAGCTTTCTGAATAGCGGCTGCTGCCGCTCTACAATCTCCACCTCCCTCTCACTTATCGAGACAGTTACCGGAACCAACAAACGCTGGGTGCGAATACCGGCATCAGCAATAGCCTGCTTGAGTCGCTCATAGGTAATACGTTCGTGGGCCGCATGCATATCGACAATAATCAAGCCATCACTGTTTTCCGCAAGAATGTAGATGCCATGAATCTGGGCTACAGCATGGCCAAGCGGATATTCACCAGATCTCTCATCCACCGGATAGTCTGGCGCTTGACGTTCCCCAACTACAGAAGAACCGGCTGCCCCAAACTGCAGACCAAGAGAGCTGCTTTTCGGCTGCGCAATCTCGGCCCAACGGTCAGACTGCTCTACCGCAGATCGCTGTTGCAGCTCTCCAGTCTCCCGATCTACCACCTCTCCAACACCATTAGCCCCAGCCGATGCTGGGTGGCCTGGGCGGTCTGCAGCCAGCGCATCCCGCACACTCTTGAAAAGAAAACCGTGAACCTGTCGACTCTCTCTGAACCGTACCTCATGTTTGGTTGGGTGAACATTGACATCCACCATCTCGGGATCCATCTCTAAAAACAGAAGATAGGCCGGATGGCGGCCATGAAACAGGACATCCTGGTAGGCCTGACGAACTGCGTGAACAACCACACGATCCTTGATCATTCTCCCATTCACAAAAAAGAACTGCTGATCAGGCTGACTGCGGGAGGCGGCCGGCTGCGCGACCCACCCCTTGATCGCCATTCCTGAAACCTCACTCTCAAGGTAGAGCGCATGATTAACAAAGTCACCACCCAGGACAGCTTGAATTCTACGTTCCCACTCATCCTGGCCGCCGCCAGATGGATACTCCCGCACCACTCGCCCATTGTGCTTCAGTACCAGCATAATCTCTGGGTGAGCCAGCACCATGCGCCTCACCACATCCTCCATGTGGCGGAACTCCGTCTTCTCGGTACGCATGAATTTCCTGCGCGCCGGGGTATTAAAGAATAGATCCCTCACCTCTACTGTGGTTCCCTCTGGATGTGGGTCGGGTTGCGGGGACTGCAACTCCAGGCCGCCATCAGATGACACTCTCCACCCCTGAGAATCTTCTACAGAATGGGAGATCAGCTGCAGACGAGAAACTGATGCAATGCTCGGTAGTGCCTCTCCCCGAAACCCTAATGTAGTAATTCGTCCAAGATCATCCACACTTCCGATCTTGCTGGTTGCATGGCGATCAAGCGCCAGCGCAAGATCTTCCTGGACAATGCCTCTGCCGTTATCCCTGACTCTGATCAGTCTCTGCCCTCCCTCCTCAACATCAATCCAGATACGAGTTGCCTCCGCATCAATGCTATTCTCCAGCAACTCTTTCAACACTGAAGCGGGGCGCTCAACCACCTCACCAGCTGCTATCTGGTTAGAGAGCTGGGTAGAGAGTTTTTTTATTCTTGCTGTCATCACTACTGAATTCTTATCTTCTGACCAATCCTTAACATATCACTCAACCCGGGATTAAGCTTGCGTATATTACTCAGGGAGATCCCGCTCTTCTTTGAGATCGAACTAAGCGTGTCCCCCCTCTTTACCCGGTACTCTCTCCCCTTTATTGATGCATTTGTCCTGACAGATTTACCGCCCCCAAGTGACGGATATTTTGCGGCAAACTGACGTACCGCCTTCATCATCGCATTAGCCAGCTTCTGCTGATGCGCAGATGTGCGTAACAATCTCTCCTCTCTGGGGTTGGTGATAAAGCCGGTCTCCACCAACATTGACGGAAAATCAGGCGCCTTCAATACAGCAAAGCTGGCTCTGTGCACTCTGTTGCCATGAAGATCACCAATCTTCTTCAGCTCCTGGAGAATAATCCCTGCAAGATCAACACTGATTTTCTGGTTGGCACCTCGCTCCATATCCCTAAGTGCATATGCCAGACCACGTGACTCACGCTTCCTGTCCACCCCACCTATCCGGTCAGACCTGTTCTCACGTCGTGCCATCCACCTCGCCATCTCCGATGATGCACGCTTGTCCGAAAGCACGAAAACCGATGCCCCGTGTGCCGATTTTTTCTTGAAACCATCAGCATGGATCGATATCAACAGATCCGCGCCACTTTTTCTCGCCTTGCGGATACGCCCCCCCAGGCTTACGTAATAGTCTCCCTTGCGAATCATAACCGCACGCATCCCGCTCTCTTTACTGATCAACTTCTCCAGGCGGCGAGCGACACTCAATACGATTCTCTTCTCCTTTGTCCCCTTGTGACCGACCGCACCGGGATCCTCCCCGCCATGGCCGGCATCAATTGCAATCGTCAGCCTCTTTCTACTCCCCGATTTCTGTTGGCGATCCGGTTTGGCAACCCCCACCTTGCTCTCCAGATTATGGAGGTCAAGCACCAGACGGTGACCATAACTCTCATTTGGGGGTAAAACAAACGATCGTGCCTCAACCCCCCTGAGGAGCACAAACTCGACAACAAACTGATTCCCCCCCTGTGCCGACCAGGTCTTAACTGACTTGAGCCTTGGATCCTCCTTCACGACTGCATCCAGAGAGAGCACAGGCTGAGCTCTCTTCAGCTTGAGAATAACCTTTCCCGGATTCCCGCTCTTGGAGAGCTTGTACTCAACCTCACTATCAAGATCCAACACAATCCTGGTATGGTCTGGCGCAGGCCAGAGGCGGATCCCAAAAATTGATGTTATATCACCAGCCTTGGAAGGAAGAGCATGCAGCAGTGGTAGAGCACCTGCAATCTGCAGAAAACCGCGTCTGTCCATTATCTCTCTACCATCCGCTTAAACTGTTCCCTGACCGCATCTAGCAGCTTTTGGTCACCCTCACAAAGAGCTCTTCTGCCATCACCAGACTCCTCCAGTGAGATGGAAAAGTCTGGATCGGGCAGAATATCCACCCCACGATCCGGCCACTCAACAAGCAGAATGGAGTCCTCCAGATAATCCCTTATCCCCATAAACTCCAGCTCCTCAGAATCACAGAGACGATAGAGATCAAAATGGTAGACCCTGGATCCTGCCAACTTGTATGGCTCTACAAGCGTATAGGTTGGACTCTTCACATTCCCCCGGTGTCCCAGCTCCCTGATAAAGCCACGAGAGAAAGTTGTCTTGCCCATTCCCAGATCCCCTTGCAGAAACAGCAATGCAGGCGGCTTGATCAGCGTAGCAAAGGCCGCACCAAACTGCTCCATCTGTTGTTCATCTGCAATTTCAAGAATCATCGCAACGCATTATACTACCTAAATCCTGCAAGTGATCGTGCCTGATATGTGCAATAGATTGATTCGTAGAGCGAATTTTCGACCGCTCGGTATACTTATTGATATACTCAAGGGAGAAAATATCGCTATACGGATCAAGGGATTGTGCAGAGTAGGCGCGAGCACTTGCAGGATTTAGGTACTAAGTAAGCATGAATCCCAATCAACTAAAAAACGAAATTCGACAGTGGGCGACCGAACTCGGTTTTCAGGGATTTGGGGTAACCCATCGTGATCTTCGTACTCATGAACAGGCTCTGCAGCAGTGGACAGCACAAGGGTTCCATGGCGAAATGGAGTACATGGTGCGTCATGGCAGTAAACGTAGCCATCCGGAAGAGCTGATTCCCGGCACCCTCTCCCTGCTCTCCTTTCGCATGAACTACCTGCCACCAGATGCTGCCGACTCATGGGAGATCATAAATCGATGCAGCCTGGGCTTTATCTCCCGCTATGCACTTGGCCGTGACTACCACAAGGTGATGCGTAATCATCTGGCGAAACTGGCGCAAAGAATCGGCGAGGCCATTGGACCATTTGGGCATCGGGTATTCGTTGACAGCGCTCCCGTTCTGGAGAGAGGGATCGCAGAAAACAGTGGTATCGGGTGGATAGGCAAACACACCAACCTCATCCACGAAAAAAGTGGCTCATGGTTTTTTCTTGGAGAGATCTATACCGACCTCGAGCTGGAACCTGACAGCAGCGCCACCAACCACTGCGGTGACTGCAGCAAATGCATCACCATCTGCCCGACTCAGGCCATTATTGCCCCCTACCAGCTGGATGCACGTCGCTGTATCTCCTACCTTACAATCGAGCTCAAGGGTTCAATACCGGTAGAGTTTCGCAAGGCTATCGGGAACAGAATATATGGCTGTGACGACTGTCAACTTATCTGCCCATGGAACCGCTTCGCACTGCCCAGCAGTGAGCCGGACTTCAAGATCCGCCACAGCCTTGATGCACCAGAACTGCTTGAGCTGTTCAGCTGGAGCGAAGAGAGATTTCTCGGCAAGATGGAGGGGTCACCAATCCGCCGTATAGGGCACGAACAGTGGTTGCGCAATATTGCAGTTGCCCTCGGGAATTGCGAGATGCATAAAGGGGGGAATGCAGGGATAACTATGGCGCTAAGAGATAAACTTGAGCACCCATCAGAGATAGTGAGAGAGCATGTTACCTGGGCGCTTGAACAACAGAGCGCTCAGACACCAGAGATAAAATTCTGACGATAAAACTTCATCTCCTCAATCGACTCCTGAATATCAGCCAGTGCCGTGTGTGCTCCACTCTTTGTAAACTGATCCAGCAACTCTGGTCTCCAGCGCTGAGCCAACTCCTTCAACGTGCTGACATCAAGATTACGGTAGTGAAAATACCCCATCAACTCCGGCATCTCTCTTGCCATAAAACGGCGATCCTGGCAGATACTGTTACCGCACATCGGTGACTTCCCCTCAACCGTATATTTGCGTACAAACTCCAGAGTCTTGAGCTCGGCCTCTCTCATCGAGACCCCCTCCCCGCGAATTCTGCGAATCAATCCAGACTCACCATGAGTTCTGGTATTCCACTCGTCCATCCCTGCAATTGTCTCTTCTGTCTGGGTAATGGCAAATACCGGCCCCTCAGCCAGCACCTCCAGATTCTTGTCCGTTACGATAGTGGCGATCTCGATGATAGTGTCACTCTCCGGCAACAGTCCCGTCATCTCCAAATCAACCCAGATTAGATTCTCTTCCATATTCCTTACTCACGCTTTCCTCTTTATAATATCCCGATTGTATCAAACAGACCAAGGAACCAATTTGGAAACCGCACAACTTTTTACCGCCCTGTTTCTGCTCATGGTTGCAGTTCATCTGCTTATTGAGTGGTGGCTCTCAAGCAGACAGATTGCATCAGTACAGAAAAACCGTAGCGCTGTACCATCCCACTTTACAGACACCCTGACCCTTGAAGAGCATCATAAGGCGGCTGACTACACTACAGCCAAACAGAAGCTGGGGCAGATTGAACAGATCTATGGAACCATACTGCTAATTGGGTGGACGGTTGGTGGTGGCCTGGAGTGGCTTGACCAGAGCTGGCACGGATTCGAGATGGAGCTACTCTATCTTGGCATTGGTGTCATTCTCTCATTCTCCATAATCAGCAGCATCCTGGGAATGCCATTCTCCATCTACAACACATTCTACCTGGAGGCTGGCTTCGGCTTTAATCGCACCACGGTATCAACCTACATAACCGACATCATCAAGCAACTGATACTCTCCCTGCTGATTGGTGTCCCCCTGCTGATGCTTATTCTGTGGTTAATGAGTGCGGCAGACCCACTCTGGTGGCTCAAGGTATGGGCTGTCTGGATGGGGTTCACCCTGCTTATGATCTGGGCCTGGCCAACATTTCTTGCCCCCATCTTCAATAAATTCACCCCCCTGGAAAATGAAGAGCTGACAGAGAAGATCGAAAACCTGCTGCAGACAGCTGGTTTTGATTGTGATGGTATCTTTGTAATGGATGGCTCCAAACGCTCCGGACATGGCAATGCCTACTTCACCGGACTCGGCAAAAAGAGAAGGATCGTCTTCTTCGACACCCTGCTGGAGACCCTCAGTCATGCAGAGATTCTGGCTGTACTTGCCCACGAGCTCGGCCACTTCAAAAACGGTCATATCAAAAAACGGCTGATACTGACTGCCGCCCTCTCGCTTGTTGCCCTCGCAATCCTGGGGTGGCTAATTGAACAGACCTGGTTCTACCAGGGGCTGGGGATGAGCACCAAATCGAGCCATGCTGCTCTGATGCTCTTTATGATGGCATCACCTGCATTCTCTTTCTGGATCTCTCCAATAATGGCAGCCTATTCCAGAAAGCATGAGTTTGAGGCTGACGATTTTGCTGCCGAACATGCCGACGCCAGCGCCCTGACCAGCGCACTTGTCGCCCTCTACAGAGAGAATGCAGCAACAGTCACTCCTGATCACCTCTATTCGGCCTACCATGACTCACACCCTCCGGCACCGGTAAGAATCTCGCACCTTGAAAAGAGTGGTTAGAAGGTTAGAATAGCCACATAATTAAATAACTACAAAATGGATGGAAATCTGAAAATGGCAAAAACAACACAACTAATATCGGCCCTTCTATTTACCCTGTTACTTCCAACAGCAGGAGTAGCCGACACAGAAAATGGGCAGGAGCTGCATGATGCCGAATGTCTACGCTGCCATGGCACCGAGCCATACATGAAAGAGGATACAAAACTCAAAACCATATTCGACCTGAAACGCCAGGTCAGCATGTGCATCACCATGACCGGGGCTGGTGCAGACTGGTTCCCCGAGGATCAGGATGATGTTGTCGAATACATGAATAAGGCCTTCTATCACGTCAAGTAGGATGTCCAGCCCTGGGCAGATCATCACCCGCCAGGGGGATCGCCTGATTGTTGCCACCTCACTCAGCAACACCCATCCCAATACTGTCCGCTGTGCCCAGCGCAAAAAACTGCCTCCGCTGGCAATCGGAGACTGGGTAACCTGGGAACCTACAGGAGACAATGAAGGGGTAATCACCACTCTCGAAGAGCGCAAAAGCCTGCTCGCCCGTCCAGACCCCTTCAACCAGCGCAAAAAGCCGATAGCGGCAAATGTCGAGCAGATAGTTATTGTCACTGCGCCTGAGCCAGGCGTTGATCTCCTGCAGATTGACCAGATTATGGTTGCAGCCGAAGCAACCAGCATCGCCTCCATTATCGTGATAAACAAATCTGACCTGCTTACAGCAGAGAGCCGAGACAAGATGGATGAGAAACTACATCACTACAGAAACCTTGATACTCAGATACTCTGGACCAGCACAAAAACCAGTAACGGTATTGAGCCGCTACAACAGCAGCTGACTGACAAAAGCAGCGTTCTGGTAGGGCCTTCAGGGGCCGGCAAGTCATCGATCATCAAACAGCTGCTTCCCGACCATGAGATTGCCGTCGGTGCACTCTCGGCAGGTATAAGCAAGGGTAAACACACCACCAGTGTATCCACCCTCTATCAACTAAATGGTGGAGGTAGCCTTATCGACTCCCCCGGAATAAGGGAGTTCGGAATCTGGGATCTAGACGAAGAGACAATCCGCAACGGCTTCAGAGAGTTTGATGAGTACGCAGGCAGATGCCGTTTCAGCAACTGTCGTCATCTGAACGAACCCGGGTGCGCAATTAGCGAGGCAGTCACCGCAGGGGAACTCTCTGCGGGAAGAGTGGAAAACTACCGCCAGCTAATAAGCAAGTAACAGTGGTTCAAGTAATCGCAATCTTGCACAGGCGGCCGTCTGACATCAATATTCCTGGCGTCCTGTCATAGCGTGACCAAGGGTGCCGCTATCAACATACTCAAGTTCGCCACCAAGCGGGACCCCATGTGCAATACGGGTTGAACGGATACCCTTGGCCCGAGCCATCTCGCTTATAAAGTGAGCTGTCGCCTCCCCCTCAACTGTTGTATTGGTTGCCAGAACAACCTCCCTGACATCACCGGAGGCAAGACGCCTGTCCAGAATATCCAGACCCAACTCATCCGGCCCAATCCCGTCCAGTGGAGAGAGATGCCCCATCAATACAAAGTAACGACCACGATAACTGGCGCTCTGCTCCAGAGCCAACACATCCATCGGACTCTCCACGATGCAGATTAATGAGTCGTCACGTCTGCGATCAGAGCATTGAGGACAGATATCCTCCTCGCTCAATGTACGGCAACTTTGGCAGCGTCCTACGCGTTCAACCGCCTCCGAGATGGCGTGTGCAATCCTGCGACCCCCGTCACGATCACGCTCCAGCAGATGGTACGCCATCCGCTGTGCAGACTTTGGGCCGACCCCAGGCAGGCAGCGCAGTGAATCGATCAGTTCATCAATCAGAGACATAAAACAGGATAGATAAAACGGTTTGAATCAGAACGGCAGCTTCATTCCTGCAGGCAGATTCATTCCGGCAGTCATTCCGGACATCATGTCACGGCTGTTATCCTCAACCTTGTGGACAGCATCATTTACCGCAGCAGCCACCAGATCCTCCAACATATCCTTATCATCCCCAACCAGAGAGTCATCAATTACCACGCGACGCACCTCATGGCTACCAGTCATTGTGACCTTTACCAGACCACCGCCAGACTGCCCCTCTACCTCTTTGGATGCCAACTCTTCCTGAGCCTTCTGCATATCTTCCTGCATTTTCTGGGCCTGCTTCATCAGACCACCAAGACCACCTTTCATTCTATACTCCGCACATTTTACAATAAGTTAAATAGACAACATAAACCAAAACATAAACTAATTTGTGACAGGCCTGATTGAATCTTTCACAACCGATCCATTAAATACCGACTGCAGAGACTGAAAATCCTCATCCTGAATGATCACCTCTTCCGCCCTGGAACGGGCAACCTCCTCCCTCTGCTCTGCGCGCAGGGCCGGCGTATCAGCCAGATCACCCTTGCTTACAACAATAGATAAGCTGATATCACTCTTCATATAGGCAGACAGTGCAGCCCCTATCTGCTCCTCTCTCTCCCTATTCAGAAACATCTCGCTTCTCTTCGGGATCTCAATCACAACCTTGTCCCCCACCTGCTCTCTGAACAGACTGTTTCTGACTAACTGACCTGCCGCCCCCTTTACCCCAATCTCCTTTACAACCTGCTCCCATCCATCAGTGGAGAGAGTCGCCGTTGAAGGGGTATCGGCAATTGTAGTTGGAGTTGTAGCTGGTGCAGCCGCTTTGACTGCATCTGAGCCCGTGGTTGCACTCTTGACTGAACTCCCGCCTGAACTCCTGGCCACACTGTTCTGTGATTTTACGTCACCACCCCCCCCGGTTGCCCCTGTTACTGGACGAAACGCCAGCATCCGCAGCAGCACCATCTCCAGGCCGCTACGGGGGTTGGCTGCCATTGGCATATCCTTGCGCCCGGTCAGAGCAATCTGATAAAAGAGCTGTAGATCCTCAGGTGAAATTCTCTGAGCCAACTCCACCCACTCAGCATCAACACCACGGTCCGTGGCCACACTTGGCACCATCTGTATCAGTGCCATCTGGTGCAGCTGTGCAATCAGCTCCACAAGCACAGCAGTAAAATCAACTGCCTGTTCCGCCAGCTCCTCTACCTGCTGCAGCAACACCTCTCCATTACTGTCAGAGAGAGCTCCGACAATCCGCAACAGCTGACGGTGCTCAATGGTGCCCAGCATTGTGGCCACTTCGGCCTCACGCAGAGTGCCACCACCAAAGGCAATTGCCTGGTCAACTAGGCTCAGGGCATCACGCATACTCCCTTCGGCCGCCCTGGCAATTGGTGCCAGCGCAGCACCCTCCATCGCTACACTCTCCTTCTCCATCAAATCCACCAGATAGGTCTCAATCCTCTCCTCGGAGATACGCTTGAGATTAAACTGCAGACAGCGCGAACGGATAGTAACCGGCAGCTTCTGCGGATCAGTCGTCGCCAACAGGAACTTGACGTGTGGTGGCGGCTCCTCCAGCGTCTTCAACAGAGCGTTGAAACTGTGGTTAGAGAACATATGCACCTCATCAATCAGATAGACCTTATAGCGCCCCTTGGTCGGCATATACTGAACGTTATCCAGTAATTCACGAGTCTCGTCCACCTTGGTACGAGATGCCGCATCAACCTCGATCAGATCAACAAAGCGCCCCTCATCAATCTCACGACAGGCATTGCACTCACCACACGGCGTTGAGGTAACCCCATTGGTTTCGCAGTTAAGTGATTTTGCAAAGATCCTGGCAATGGTCGTCTTGCCCACACCACGGGTACCGGTAAAGAGGTAGGCGTGATGCAGCTGGTCACGATCCAGCGCATTGACAAGAGCCTGCAACACATGCTCCTGTCCCACCATCTCGCTAAAGTTGCGGGGACGCCATTTACGCGCAAGTACCTGATAAGACATTTAATATATATTCAAAAATAAAAAGGCGGCCTTCCGCACCAGCCACACCTCGGCACATAAATCCGCTGCTGCCGCTGCTCCCTTCCGGGCCTGACGGGGTTCACAACATATTATTGCGAGGGGACCAATGCGGTCGACCATTAACTGAACCGCATAATCATAACAAATATGGGAAGCCTGGAAACCACTGAATTAGTTGTCTGCTGCCCATCTCAGCTTCTGCTGTCGAGACAACTGCTTCAGCGCAGCCTCCGCCACTGATGCCTCGCTACGTCCGGAAAAGCTCTTCTGTCCCAAAATCCGGACAGGTCTGTTTATTCTGGTGAATTTCGCCCCCTTTCCAGACTGGTGTTGCAGAAAACGGCGCTCCACATCGGTAGAGATGCCCGCATACAGATAGCCATTCTCGCACTCCAGCAGGTAAAGAGACCACTCACTATCCATTTTAGTACTCATATCTATCTGTGGATATTAGTAAAACCTGATTATTGATTTCAAGCAAAAAAGGGCTGTTTTACGACAAATCAAGAAGTTAGAAAAAGGTTGAGCTTTCTTATCAGTTAATTGTATGCATCATAGCAAAACAGTCGGTTACGAACACTTTATAAATTACTTTCTTGATCTGTTTTGTAATCCGATGGATCTTTGAAGAGAAACCGGCTTCTCCACACAATCTGTGGATAAAGTTGTAGATAACCATAATTTTAGAGAGATCTGCCAGACTATTTTCAGAGAGAAGCGAATTGCCTATTTTTTAAGCACGTAAAATAGCGTCTATTTATAACCTCTTTTTTGCACGTTGATAGCCCCCCAAACCCCCATAACTCTACATAACCATCTCCGCCCTTACCACATAACGCAATGGGCCTCCGGAAGAGAGCGCATTAAATGGGTAGCAGGTCACCAGCAAAAGCTGACTGATCCTGTCATCACTAAATATCTGGCCATCTCTGGAATCAACCACATCCAGCGCTACCACTCGATAGAGATCGCCCCTCCCCCTGCTGTTGATCAGGGTTATCTCATCCCCGACATCAACCCGTTCCAGCACCCTGAAATGGGTGTCCCGGTGGGCACTTATCATCATCACCCCACTCTCGCCCGGAGCAGCACTCTGAATATTCCAGCCCGGGGCAAAAGCGAGGGAAGAGCCGCTATCCCCTCGCAACACAATGTAATCCTCATCCTGCCCGGAAAAGAGAAGACGGGCCACCGGCCAGTGGTCGGCCCACGGCCAGGGCTTGAATGGCTTGCCTGATACAACCGTCTGACTCCAGGCAAACTCCAGCAAGCCCTGTGCCACAACCGCCTTGGCCTGAATCCAGAGACCACTCCCAAACAGCGCCCCGCCAACAGCAAGTGAGAGAAGCGCCACAACAGTACGAGCCCGCATCTGCATCCCCACTACGCCACAGATCTTCTGCGCAACAGCAACAGAGAGAGTAGCAACAGCACTGCCCCACCCATCATCTGAAGCTCCGAGCTGGTGGCGGTTTTTGCCAGTCTCAGCGGTGAGAGGCTATGTTTCATCCTCACCTCATGCTGCTCAATCTCGCGCAACTTGTCTGCAGGGGTCATGTCAACTGCCACCAGACTGGTGTACTTGCTAACCAGGTGGTAACGGTGGGCTAGCTGAATAATTGCATTGCGCACATCCGCCTCATCCGCGCCCTCCACCCTCCTGTCCATCCACGACTCAATCATCCCCCTGCCAAACAGCACCCCCAGACCAGACTGCTCGGCACCTCCCGCAAGGGTGACCTCACTGCTCCACTCCATGCCACCCAGAGTTCCGCTCACAACTGCCTTTGTTGGTATCTGTCTCATCTTCATCGAGATCACCACCGGCTCGCCCCGATAGAGATCCGGCACCCTCTCCGGCAGCATCTGCACCACCTCGCCCTCCACCCCCTCCAGCCTTACCTCAATATTGGTCAGTACCGCCTGCTCCATTTTGGTAAACAGAGCGTTCATCTTCTCTGCCACTTCGCCATTATCACCAATATAGGTAAAGGTGCCGCGCCCAAAACTGGCAGACTTGCGCATAAAGTAGCTGTTTGGCGCACTGCCGATACCCACAGTAAAGAGGCGTCTATCCCCAAGGTGATTGTTTATGTAACGGAACAGCTCCTCCTCATTACCCACCGCACCATCGGTAATAAAGACTACCTGAGCGAGATGACCGCTACCGCTCTCACCCTTTGAGCGCTGCCCAAGGGCAAGCCTTAGCGCCTTCATCATCTCGGTGCCGCCATCTGCATCAAGACGGGAGACAAAGAGGTCGGCCACCCTGAGCGCCTCCGGTGTTGCCCTCCACGGGACATCAAAAAGCCTGTCTGCCTCACTATTGAACTCCACAATATTAAAGGTGTCATCCGGGTTAAGCCTGGCCAGTGCCTTCCTCAGCGCATCCTTCGCCTGCTCGATCGACTCACCAGACATTGAGCCCGAGGTATCGATCACATAGGTCAGCTCTCGGGGTGGAGCCTTGACCAGGGCACTATCGAGTGGCGGCATCACCATCAACAGCCCGTGCTGCTCTGTCCCATTACCCTGTTCAGTAAAGAATGCGGCCCGTGGGGCACTGCCAATCCTCGGCCTCCAGTAGAGGACAAAATCATGATCTATGGCATGATCTGCGCTATCCAGGGTAACCCTTCTTTTACCCTCTCCAGCGCTGCCTGACGGGATCTCCTTCACCACCTGGTGGTAGCGACTGACCATCTCGTCCAGAGGAAAACCGGCATTCAGGTTTACCGTCAACGACACTGGAGGGTTATCACTCTTCGAGCGCCCACCGGCATCATTACCATCCACATTGGCAACCGGCATAACCCCCCATCCACTATTCAGTTGCAACAATTCGACCAACTCACCCCTCTTGCTCTCATCCTGCAGATTGTCCGGTGGCAGATAACGGGGAGTGACAGCCATTGGATAACGAACTGAGAACTTCCCATCCACCCAACTCAACAGCTCCTGATACTCAATCTCTATCTCAACCGAGCCATGGGGGGCAATATTGGCGACAGAAGTGGTAAACAGGTCCGCTCTGACCTGCTCTACCAGTGATGCCCTCTTGCCTGCACTCTTGGCTTTTTGGTATATCTTTCTGGCCAGCTGCTTCTCCTGAATTATCCCCTCAATAATCCTCTCACCAACTATCATCCTCATGTGATCAACTGCTGCGGTCTCCGGTAGCGGGAAGGCATACACCCCCTCCACCCAGCCATCACCAGGGTTACTGAATTTCTGTCTCACCCTGGTTCGGGCAACCGGCCCTGCAACATCTATAACCACATCTGTCGAGATGATTGTTGCAACCTCATACTCATTTGGGCGATCCGTCTTCAGCAACAACTCGCCACTCTTTACATCATTCATCCTCACCAGCTCTGCCGCACCCGCGACACCTGACAGAACCATCCACAAAACCGACAACAGAAACACCCTTCTCATAACACCACCCCAAGCAGTCAAATAAAAAGGCCCTCCCCAACCAAGGGAGGGCAACAGGAGGAGTCACCAAGTGGTGACCAACGAAGAGTCCCCATTGAAGCAGACAAAAGTGACGAAACCGTGCGCTAAAAGTGGTGATGTAGTGACCAACTAATGTCGGAAAAATGCGCAACAAATGACAAACCTCTGCGTTATGCAATTAACGACACATAGCGTCGCAACATACCAATAGTATTGAGTCAGGCAAACAGATAGAGGGAGAAGAGAGATGAGCTATCACATAGCAATCGTAGAAGATGACCGGGACATACTGGACAACTATGCAGACGTATTGGCAGACAAGGGATACCGGGTCTCCCCTTTCACCAACGCAGAAGACGCCTGGAATGCATTCAACCAGGAGACCCCGGACCTTGCCATTCTCGACATCCAGCTCAAGAACCAGCCCGATGGCGGCTTTGATCTCCACCGCAAGATAAACACCCTCTTTCCGGAAAAACCGACCCTCTTCATATCCGGTAGAGATAGCGAAATGGACAAGATAACCGGACTAAAACTCGGCGCCTGGGACTTTATGAGCAAACCGGTTGGCCTCGACTACCTTACCGAGAGAGTGCGCTCCTTGATCCAGATTAGCGAAAGCAGAACCAACAACACAGTAGAGGTAATCCCCTACTCACAGATCGGCCTGCGGATAAGTGAAGAGCAGATGACAGTACACTGGTTTGGCAACAGAGTAGATCTCACCCTCACAGAGTTCTACATCCTCAACCTGCTGGCTTCACAACGGGGGCGGGTACGCAGCTACGATGAGCTAAAGGGGATAACCCGTCAACGCTACGTAGAGGCCAACACAGTTACCGGCCACATCAGACGGATCAGAAGAAAATTCCAGAAAATCGACCTCAAATTCAAGGGGATCAAGAATGTCCATGGAGTTGGGTATCGGTGGCAGGGGTAACTCTCCAGCGGAGCACGCTGATACCTAAATACAGTCAGGAATAACGCTCCAGATCACTGCCGATATCAGTATCAATTACCACTAGCCTTACACTCCTGCTGATGCCGCCGGCTATCAGATTACGGATAGCATTGCGCCCACCGCCACCAACACCCATTACCGTAATCCTCGCACCAGAAGGCCTCATCACC
>NZ_CEYDPX010000014.1:0-42343 GCF_982804495.1 Candidatus Thiopontia autotrophica
TGGCGCGCCCGGAAGGATTCGAACCTCCGACACCTTAGTTCGTAGCCAAGTACTCTATCCAGCTGAGCTACGGGCGCATGAGCGGCGTATTATATAGAGGGAATGAATCTAGTCAAGCGATTTGACCCGACCGCAATGACGGCCGGGGTTCTGTTGCGGCAAGGTTATTCAGTTACAGCTCTTGCCTCTTCACGTTTTTGGGCAGCCGCGGCGCGGCGCTCTTCAACTGCCTTCCGATGTGCTTCATAGCCGGCTGTTGGGTTGTAAGCTGGGGCAGATGCATAGTAGCCATACTGATAAGGATAGGAGTGGGTGTTCCATCCGGTATCACCGTAATAGTCACCTCTCCAGTCACCATCAATATCACTCTTCATATCTGTGTGAGCACGTCCGCTGGCATTGATGGTCATGCTGAATGAACCATCCATGTCGGTAGATCCGCGTCCGTGACCACGACCCCGACCGTCAGAATAACCGTAACCATCCGTGTTACCCCAACCACCCCAACTATCATTGTCTCCGCCAAACCAACCAGAAGCGCTGGAGGCAACCAGTGTCAGTACGATGACAGCGATTACTTTTCTCATAACTCTTCTCCTAACCTTGTTGACAAGAAACCACATCTAACGCAACTTGATAATATAAGGTAATACCAATATATCAAATTAGTTTTATTTGTAGCCGGTGGTTAGTGATAAGTTAAAGTAATCAGGGAGCATATTTAGGCTCCCGGCCAGAATGGCTTGTGGTGTTATCTCAGTGAGAGTGAGATATGGATCTCTCTTCTGCCCTGTCGATAAGAATATCCTTAATGGCAAGATAGATGCTACGACCCAACCATAGCAGTGAGATGACCCCTATGGAGCCTATGATGACTGCGTCTAAATTGTGTTGAATGATGCTCATAATATGTCTCGGTAGCTATTTCTATACAGGTAAATCCAGTACCAAAGATATTACAGAGCATCTGGTTGTGAATAAATACGTAAAAATACGTATTTTTATGTGGTTACAGAAACTCTTTTGTTTTAATTGTATACATTAGATACATAACATATCATGCTGATTTATTAAGTATAATGCTAATGGATTTATAACATGCAGCCTGTGCGACTGCTGAGGTCACAGCCACACTTGACCCATACCCAAAGGCACAGTCAAGAGATAAACCCGGAACACCAGGTTTGGAGTAAGAGACCTCCCCTTCCGCCGATGGATAGCGCTGCTGTTCAGTTGAGTAGACACATGGAATACCGAAACTACGGGTGGGGTTTCTTGAAAAGTTGTAGTTTCTACGTAGTTCTGACCTGACCTTTGCAGCCAGTGGATCGTTTGCAGTTTTGGCAAGATCACGTATGGTCACCTTTGTTGGATCAAGCAACCCACCCGCTCCACCGGTTGTCACGATTTTGATCTTGTTGCGTTTACAGTGGTAGATCATCCTGGCTTTTACATTAATTCCGTCAATGGCATCAATTACGCAGTCATATCCACGCTCCAGGATATCTCTCATGTTGTCGTGATCAAGATCCTTCTTAACCGCATCACACCAACACTGTGGATTTATCTCCATGATACGTTCACGCATCACCTCAACCTTTGGGCGATTCAGCGTACTTTCCAGAGTGTGAATCTGACGATTTGAGTTGCTTCTGGCAATTATATCGCCATCTACCAGGGTAATCTTGCCAACTGCAGAGCGCGCAAGGCTCTCGGCAACCCATGAACCGACCCCACCAATTCCAACCACACAAATATGAGAGGTAGTAAGCTTCTCTAGCCCGCGTTCACCGTATACCCGCGATAATGCACTAAACCGTTCTGAAAAATGTGACATACAACCATGTTTCTGATGATGATCTGAGAGGATACCTGATCTTTCTCTTAAGAGGTGGTTTGATGACGAGATCTCTCTGGTATAATTTCGCTCAATATGAGAATTAAATTCAACCGTAACGACAAGGGTGAGCTATCTGATGGCGACATCCTTCAGGACAAACACCCCATCAAGGTGCGGGTAACCGATCTGGATATATCCTTCCTCTCACTGGTGTGGCTAGTAATGAAATTCATGGTTGCATCCATAGTTGCCACAGCCATTATCATGGTGATTTTAGTGGTTATTGGAACCGGACTAGATCTGGATTTCCACTCGCTGCAATCATTCCAGTTGATTCAATCAACGGCACCATGATGTTGTGCTAACACAAAAGCAAAGACTCTACGCTTTTACTACCCTCCTGCTTCTGCTACTGACTGCCATCTTCCTTGGCAGTCTTGTGTTGTCTGCCGTCTCTATTGCCGGGTTAGTTACGGTCTATTTTTTCGCCCCTAAAAAAGAGGAGACAATAGAGTCGACCAAGCCACCGGACAGAGGGAATTTATCAGAAGAGATGATGGTAGATATCTCTGAAGATGTCGCGGAGGATGCCGATAAGGATGCCGATGAGGATGCCGATGAGGATACCGACGATGTTACTGACGATACAGTTGAGAACATTGCTGAGGAGTCCTCACTTACAGAAGATCCAGAAACCTTTGCTGCTGACGAAGTTGGACAAGAAGATGATGACCGGTGGCTCTCCACCAGAGAGCGGGCAGATGCTCTGTTTGAGATTTGCAATATCCATGACCGTTTCCGCCTGACCCCAACAGAGCTCCCCATATCTCTGCTGATTGGGCCAGTCGAGCCTGTTGATGTTGAACATTTAACTGGAGAGCAGCTTGGTGAGGCTATCTCATTCAAGGAGGATATGGATACACTCTCCTCTACTTTTGGGTTTGCCGATCCGCAGATGCTTTTTGACCACCTTCTATATGGGAGCATCAGCCAAGATCGAGACAGGCGTATTAAAGAGCTGCTCAACAGCATTACCCCAAGAGTCATCGAGAGCAAGTCCATTCAGAATAGAGAGACCAGAGAGATAGTCTACAGCTCAATTTTTGATGAACTGGTAGCAGCCGGAGAGTTTCTCCCGTCCGAACGGAATGATGTTGTTGAGAAGTGGCACCAGGAATTTGTGGATATTCCACCAGGAGACGAGACGGATGAAGACCCAGACAATGGTGATTCTGCTGAAAAGATTGATACCGCGCTGGATAGCATCGACAAGAGTATGGCAGGTGATCCTCCCTCCCATACCCCGCAAAAAATAGAGAAGAGGCCTCAAAAAAAGGCTGTTAATCCAAGAGTAAAAAAGATAGAGAAGGCTCAAAAACTTGCGAAACGGCACGGCATCACTCTGGAAAATCTGATTCATACAGAAGAGACAAGCGAAGAGGAGAGTGACAGACTGCTGGATCTGATTATCTCAGCACGAGGGGATATTGGTGAGGAGTACTCCGGATATACCAATGACAGTGCTGCAGACCTACTGATTGAATCACTGCTCCGAGTCCAGTTGCAAAACAGGACAGTTGACCTCTACAAGAGCTACCAGCATCTGTCTGATTACGAAACCATAGAGCAGAATGTGATGGACTCTCTGGTTCAGGAGTTTGGCTCCGTTGTTATTAACAACCACCGCTCCTCTATTGAACAGAACCTGGAGTGGGCAGCCAACGATGACGGTTAGAAAAAAAATGGTTACCGCATTGCTGGTTGGGTCCATTGGCGCAGTTGGTAGTGGCCTCTATTACATCACCTCTCTTCTTGGAGAGGTCGCTCAGCTAAAGGGTTATAAGCAGAGCGCAGAACGACTACTTAAAAAAAACAGAAAACTGGAATCAAAACTGGAAAAGAGTCGTGGAGATCTGGATAGAGAGAGAAGACGGTTAGCAACAACAGAAGAGCGACTTAATTCCACCAGAAAAGATCTCGACAAGGCACATCACAAGCTTGCGAAGATTGAGGCCGATAAACCGAAGGGAATCAGAAAGATTGCCAAGGGCGCATCAAAAATACCGATTGTAGGATCTATCGCTTCGGTAGGCTTGATTGCTGCAGATGCTGCTCAAGCAGCGGAGGAGTGCTACAAGGATCCAGAGCAGTGCAAAAAGGACGCCTCCGCATTCTATGAAGAGAGCAAGAAAAGCGCAGACAAGGGCGCCGAGAGCGCCAATGTCTGGATTTCAGAACAGGTGGAAGATGTTAAGAGCTACTTCTCTGAAGATGCAGGAGCCAGATAGCACTGGCCTGAGAAGGTTGTCTCTTTCTCTTTGTGACCACGAATCCTCAGATATGGTGATGGATCATAATGAACAGCACCCATAACTTTTCCGCTTGAGGCTTCAATAGAGCTGGTCTCAATCTTCAGCACATCACCATCCACAATTTTGCGATAACGATAATTTGAATGGGTAGGAGTGATCTCCCACTCTTCGATAATGCGGTCACTGTTGTAGTAGGTGAGCGCAGTCACGTTCTTGCTGCTCTGGTCTGGAACAGTGACAGTTACATTGTCAGTATGCGTAACCTCGCCAGTACCCTTGTTGATCTCATCCATACTGCAGATTAGATCGGTTGCCATAGCAGTTGTGCTAAAGGAGCCAATTGTTAAAATTAGTACACTAGCTGTTTTTCTCATTTTTGCTCTCCTGATAAAGTTCATCCTCAACACCTTGAGGATAGTCCACATCCTGCTGTTTTGTCCACATCTTATAAGCAAATAGAGCAGAGACACCCATCTATCCCCTGCTGCTGATAGATCCACCCAGAGAGCACAGTGCCCACCAATATCCCTCCCGCATTGGCCATGTAGTAGCAGCCAACATTCATGGCCCCTTGTCGTGATCAGAGAGTGCCAAAATCATAAAATCTAAACAGAGTCTATCTGTTATATTCCTGTAACCGCCATGAAAACGAGTATACTTTGAAGGTCTATCAATAATGACAAGGAGATAACAGGGATGAGTTATACGCAGGAGCTGGTCGACGAACTTAATCTTCTAATGCAATTTGACCTGCACTCTACACAAGAGGGAATAAAGATCCACAATAGTGCCGGGGTAGGCATGGTTAAAGCGGCAGAGCGACTTCACAAAAAAGGGATAACCTCACAGAAGGATGGCGGCTACCTGACGGACTTTGGTATTGAGTGTGCCGAGAGAGCACAGACACTACATGACATGCTCTCCTAGGAGCACAACCCACAAGGGTTACTAACTCCCCACTGGGGTGGTAGCAGCGCAAGATCCTCTTCGATATCGATATCGGACAGTGGAGAGAGCTCAGCCCACTCCAGCCCAGACCTGTCGAGAACCATGCGGGTCGCCTCCATCACCTGGTCACTGCCCCACTCTATCCCCCTGAACAGGGTTGGCAGGTGGTCCAGAAAAGCTCGCCTGAGCGCAATCAACACATAACCACCATCCAGCGCAGGAATCACCACCGCCTCTGAGCCCTGCAGTGCGGCATGGACCGCCTGAAACTGCTTGGCATCCAGCTGCGGGCAATCTGTACCCACCAGGATAGCCATCTCACTCTCTTTCAGCGTCTGCTCAAATCCATGCAACATCCGCTCACCAATATCCGCCCCCTGTTGTCTGCATATCCCCAGGCCATGGTCCTGCTGCAGCTGCTGAAAGAGTGGGTGATATGAATCTGGGGCGCAATAGAGGGTAACCGGCCCCACCCCAGATAGCCGCGCCTCTTCGACTACATGGTTGATCATACGCTGCTGTAGTGTGGCTGCCCCCTGCTCACCCAGTGCCGGAATCAGACGGGTTTTTGCGTATCCTGGAACAGGAGCCTTGGCGAAGATAAGCAGTGGAGAGCTCATCGATACATTCTGGCTAGTCGCTGTGGTGAGACTCCCGCCCAGTAGCCAAAACGGAGACCCCACATCAGTAGGATCGTTTTTATCACCCCTCTCTCCTCCCAGCGTCGGCTGGAGGTCACCACCCTCTGCCGAATGCAGAGTGGGCGTCCCCTCTTTCTCAGCTCTCTGCTGATGGCAACATCCTCCATTAACGGAATCTCCGGAAACCCTCCAAGCTCCAGAAACAGGGAGCGCGAAAGAAATATCCCCTGATCCCCGGTAGCGATCCCGCTCCAGCATGAGCGCAGATTCATCATCATCTCCACTAATCTCAGTAGCATCCTATCTCCGCTCAGGCGCACATTAAAGCGCCCCCATAACTGTTTTTGGAGTGCCTGCAGTATGGTCTGATCACTCTCCTCCGGTACCTGCGTGTCTGCATGAAGAAACCAGAGCACCTCCGCTCTGGCCAGTTCCGCCCCCCTGTTCATCTGCAGTGCGCGCCCGACAGAATCCGATTTAACCCAGCGGTCGATATAGGGCAGTGAGAGCTCTCTGGTCTGGTCACTGCTGCCACCATCCACGACAATAATCTCAACTCCCCGCTCCCGCATCGGTTGCAGTGGCCTGAGTGTTTTCTCAATTACTGTAGCCTCATTCACTACCGGAATGATGATTGAGATTGAAGGTAAGCCCAATATCCTACCCTTGGCTAAGCGCCCCGCCACAACTGGATCCCTGACCAGCAGTACAGCCGTAGCAGTGCCCCGCAACCCGTATGGAGAGCTCTGAGAGATCATCATCCAGCAGATCCTCAATATGCATAACCTGCTCATCCCCGCTGCGCAGTGGAAGTTTCAGCATCTGGTTGAAGTCACAATCATAGATCACCCCCTGCCAGTCAACACTGACGAGTGAACGGCACATCACTGTAGATAGATTCTCATCTCGATGTGCGCTCTGCAGCAGCTCCATATAACCATCAAACTCTCCCTTAGAGAGGAGTCGGCTGCCAAAACGGTGGATAGGCAGATTGGTGATAGTTAGCAGCTGGTTGAAGATAATCCCATAATTATCATGCAGATGTTTTTTGTAATCCGGCTCCAGCGCACCCTGTGAAGGTGGAAGGTGTGCCCCCTGCGGGTTGTATACAAGATTCAGGATCTTGCCACCGGCATCGTCACCATACCCCAGTCTATTCAACCGCTGGAGCCCCCTGATATTTAGATTGAATGTACCCTTGCCTCTCTGTGCATCTACGTTTTCCTCTAGATAACAAGGCATTGAGGCAACTATCTCAACTTGATTGTCTGATAAAAACTGAGCCAGTTCATGCTGCTCAGGCTCCTCCAGTATAGTGAGATTACAGCGATCAATCACCCGTATGCCGAGACTGGTTGCCGCCATAACCAGCTTACGGAACCAGGGATTCATCTCAGGGGCACCGCCTGTGAGGTCAAGAACCTTAACCCCCCCACTCTCCAGCACCTGAATTACCCTGTCGACTGTATCCCCATCCATCATCTCGGTACGGTTGGGACCGGCATTGACATGGCAGTGGGTACAGCTAAGGTTACAGCGGTAACCCAGGTTAACTTGCAGGGTCTCTAGTGGACTGCGCTGAATTGGAGGGAAGGGGATCTCCTTCAGATGGGGATAACTATCGAGCATAATCTATCAGCAACAGCTTCCCTCGGAAGCATGCTCTCCACTACCATCTTCATCAAACGGCATAGCGGTACCACAACCATTGAAGATTCCGTAGTGGGTATCCCCGCTGCCAAAAAATTCGAAGTGGTCGGCAAAGCGGCTATCACGCAGCATTCTCCAACTGTTGCCGCAGACTGGCTCCACCTTGCCCGTCTCGAAACGGTGCCCCTTATCGAGCTCAAACAGATCTGGATGGTTCTCTACCGTCCCCTTGTAGATAACAGCCTGACCGTAATCCTCACAGCTCCCCTCCAGCTCCGGAATCTTGAAGAGTCGGTAGGTTGCGGAGTAGAAACGGTGTGTCCCCAGCATCTCCTCAATCTTCGGATTGTCGATAGTTAGTGGGCGATCCTCCACCAGACGCGGATCTGCAAAGCCATTGTTTTTGGCCAGGGTCAGAAAATCATTCCAGTAAAGGGCCCCACTGAGACACTCCCCATATAGCAGAGGATCCTTTACCAGCTCCTCCGGCACCCTGCGCTCCGAATAGACATCAGAAAAGTAGAGCTCACCACCTGGCTTCAGCACCCGCCACGCCTCACGCAACACGGCATCCTTGTCAGGGGAGAGGTTAATGACACAGTTGGAGACAATAATATCGAAGCTCTCATCCTCAAGCTCGAGCTCATCCAGTCTCTCGATATACCCTTTGCGGAACTCCACGTTTGGAGTGGAGTAACAGTAGCGGTCGGCATGCCACTGAATATGGCGCTTAGCCACATCCAGTTGCTCATCAGTCATGTCGACACCCACCACATATCCATCCTCACCGGTAAGGCGCGCCAACAGGTAACAGTCTCGCCCCGAGCCACTACCGAGATCAAGAATCCTGGCCCCCTCCAGCTGTTGTGGTGCCACCAGACCACAGCCGTAATACTTGGCTGATACCTCATCGTGAATATCAGCCATTGCCGCTTTTAGCCATGGTGGCATCGATGCATCTGTACAACAGGCATCAGTCTGTAGATCACTGCTGGTAACCAGAATCTGACCGTAATATTTCTTTACCTCATCATGCATAAAAACGTGCCCTTAAATTACGTAACAACCATTTCAGAATAGCCGTTAATCATAAAAGATGCGAGCGATCAATACCCCAGAAAAAATGATAAAAATGGTTTTACATGCATAAATCTCATCAATTAAAATGCAATCTCTACTAAACAAAGAAACGACTTAACGATAGAAAATATACCCAAGGAGGGTAACTAAATGGGAAACTATTTTTCCGGAATATTTGCACGATCACCGATCAATCCACTACAGACTCACATGGCCAAGGTTCAGGCCTGTATCTCGGAGCTAGAGGCGCTGTTTGAGGCGGCCATAGAGAGAGATTTTGATAGCGTTGCCGCCACACAAAAGAGAATCTCCGACCTCGAACATGAAGCTGATGACATGAAAAAAGAGCTCCGTATCCACCTCCCCAAAGGGATGTTTATGCCGGTCTCCAGAGGCGATGTACTGAATGTACTGGCGATGCAGGACCGTATTGCCAACCGCTCCAAGGATATTGCAGGAATTATCACCGGACGCAAGATGGAGATCCCCGAAGCTATGGGCCCACTTTTCATTAAGTTCATAAGCCGTAGTGTTGATGCCTCGGCACAGGCACAGGTCGCAATCAATGAGCTTGACGAACTGGTAGAGACCGGCTTCCGTGGCGGTGAGGTCAGACTGGTGGAGAAGATGCTGACTGAGCTGGATGCCATCGAATCAGACACCGACACAATCGAACGTGAGATTCGCGCGATTCTATTTGGCATTGAGAATGAGCTACCGCCTGTGGAGGTTATGTTCCTCTACCAGCTGATTAACTGGACCGGTGACCTTGGTGACCTTGCTCAGCGAGTCGGTAGTCGTCTGCAACTAATGCTTGCTCGATAAGGGAGAATGTAATAATGGATTATTCATCAACTTATCTGATTCTGGTTGCCATCTTTGGTCTCTTTATGGCCTGGGGAATTGGTGCCAATGATGTAGCCAATGCAATAGGAACCTCTGTTGGATCTCGTGCGCTTACACTTAAACAGGCAGTTGTAGTTGCTGCCATCTTTGAGTTCCTGGGTGCCTACCTTGCAGGTGGTGAGGTAACCAAAACCATCCGTAAGGGGATCATCGACTCCAATATGCTGCAGAGCATGCCAAATGGGGCAGAGATTCTGATATTCGGGATGCTGGCAGCGCTATTGGCAGCCGCTATCTGGCTACTGGTTGCCTCATACTTTGGCTGGCCGGTCTCTACTACTCACTCCATTGTAGGTGCCATCGTCGGTTTTGCCGCTGTAGGAATCGGTGTAGATGCGGTTCAGTGGAGCAAGGTTGGATCTATTATTATGAGCTGGTTTGGCGCCCCCATGCTGGCCGCATTGCTATCCTTCACCATATTCCGCTCGGTACAAAAACTGATACTCGATACCGACAAACCTTTTGAGAATGCCAAACGCTTTGTCCCCATGTATATCTTTCTGACTGGATTTGTCATCTCACTGGTGACCATCGTCAAGGGGCTTAAACATGTAGGACTACACTTCACCACTGGCACCAGTTTTCAGCTCGCAGTGCTGGCTGGGGTTGTGATCATGGCTATAGGTATCTTCTTTATTCGCAGAATTGAGGTTGATGAGGAGGCTGACAAGGATTTCCACTTTGCCAACGTGGAGAAGGTCTTTGCTGTTCTGATGGTTGTTACTGCATCAGCAATGGCATTTGCTCATGGCTCCAACGATGTGGCCAATGCAGTTGGGCCTATTGCTGCAGTGGTTGGCGTGGTTCAGAGTGGAACCATTGAAACCAAATCAATTATGCCAAGCTGGGTGCTGCTACTTGGTGGTATTGGTATTGTGATTGGACTGCTTACCTATGGTGCCAGGGTTATGGCCACTATAGGACAGAAAATTACGGAACTAACCCCCAGTCGCGGGTTTGCTGCCGAGCTTGCCGCAGCCTCTACCGTTGTTATTGCGTCTGGTACTGGCCTCCCGGTATCGACCACCCAGACCCTGGTTGGCGCTGTTCTTGGTGTTGGCTTTGCCCGAGGTATTGCTGCACTGGATATGGGCACCATTCGCACCATCTTTATGTCCTGGGTAGTTACACTCCCAGCCGGGGCGCTCCTCTCTATCCTCTTCTTCTTCTTCCTGAAGGGGGTCTTTCTGTAATTGTTAACGTTACTGGATCACAAAAAACCGCTCCTGGCTTGTGCCGAGAGCGGTTTTTTTATTCATACCTTTCCACTCCAGATCCGCACCAAACGGATCAGCAACAGGGTAATCGGGGTGCCGTGAAGGAGGAGGTCAAAGATATCCAGCGGTTTCACAAGCACTCCGTCCGCCAGCATCTTTAGTTTTTCTACCAGATGTGGTTCAGGGTGAGGAGGGAAAATTGCAGGCATAACCGCCAGCATCAATGCAATCAACACTAGATGACCTAGTGGTATCTTATCAATCCATTTCATTTTTTATTCGATATATCAATTAGTTATTTATCTATATTCCAGTATTTTAGAGCGTATGCGGATGAAGTCACCATCTAGTGCCGGCTGCCCGTGCCACCACTGAAAATCTGGGGAGTGGTGAACAACTCCAAGGCGGAGATTGTGCCTGTGTCTCTTCACCGAATCTAGTAACTCTTTCTGCTCCTGTTGAGGGAGATCTCCCCCCTTCCACTTGAGAAGCCATTTCGCCTCCAGCACCTTCATCTCACCCACCTCCTCCATCGCCTCTCCACTGGAGGCCAGGGTCTTCAGGTAACGGGTAGAGTGGCACTTGCCACATATCTTGGGATCACCATCAGCCTTGGGTTCCATAGCATGGTCTCCATCCGATAGATGGCAGTAGGCGCATCCCGGGGTACGGACTGAGACCGTGGCAAGCGGTTTGGTGAGATCCCAGCTGGACTCCTCCAGGGTGAGGATAACGCCATGTTTGGAGGTCTCGTAACTTCTCTGCTCTACACCAGTGTGACACTGGGTACAGCTCTGGTTAGCTCTGGAGCGAGCCAGGGAATCGCTATGGCTACTCCCATGACAGTCGCTACACCCTACACTGCCCGAGCCATGTCTGCCCTGACGATGAGTATTCACTATCTTTGCGGAGACCTTATGGTGGCACTCGACGCACTCCTGTTCGCCATATACCTTGTCCAGCAGGAACTCCTCCGACACGGCCTGGGTGGAAGTCCATACCATCCACAGAGCAAACCAGAGATATCGCATCAGTTATTCTCCCTGTTGTAATCGGTATACCTGCCTTCAAGCCAGAGACCATCATCTTGCGGATGTGCAGCACTCTCCTCGCTGGCAGACGAGCGTAACTGTTCCGCCCTCTTCTCGATACCATTCAGATCACGCTCCATGGCCTTGTGTGCCTCCTCCACACCCGCCGGATCGCCATGAGCAGCGGCCTTGTATCCATGCAGATTATCGAAGTACCACATCTCAAAATAGTCACGTTCGATGCCCGAGACATTGTAGAAGGCGGAGGCCTGCCCCTCAAAAAAACCTATATGTGCCCGTGGCCAGAGCTGGTCCATCTTGTCGAGCGGGTATGGCGGACGCTCACCCGGAGCAGGGGTAATCTTGTCATCGGAACGGAGATCTTTCAGCACCCCTTCCGCCCTGTAGAGCATATTCCACGCCTCCTTGCGCTCCTCATCCATCTCTCTCAGCCACTGCCGCGACTCCTCCTCTTGGTGGCAATCCATGCATAGATTGACCCAGCGCTCTCGCAGAACCTTGTTGCCAGAGGTATTGGGATTAATTTCACGGATACCGAATTTCCAGATCGATTTATGGGCAACCGAATGAATACCCTCTTCCATATGGCAGTAAGCACAGGTTGGAGCCTTGTAGTTTCCTTTTTTGAGTGGCTGATTCCAGTCCCAGTCACCACCCTCCTCTCTGTAGATCTTGCCATGGGCAGAGGCAAAGTAGGTCTTGTCATCTGGATGAGGGGGGCCTGAGTGGCAGGTAATGCAGGACTCGCTGCGCCGCGCCTCTGCCGCACTGAAACGGTGACGGGTGTGACAGGAGTCACACTTGGTGGCGACTGAGTGACACTGCAGACAGGAGAGTACCTCCGGTTTTGGCTTGTCTACAAAGTGTTTGGCATCAACTGCTCGCTCCATGGCCAGGGCGTGGCTGGGGAATCCATATTTTTTCTCATCCTCAACCTGGGTCAGCTGCGTGGTGTGACAGCCACCACAGGTTGTTGGGTTGGGGAGATGGAGGTTGCCATGATCATCCCCATGACATGCTGGACACCTCACAACCTCCTCCCCATTGGTGGGAGCAGAGTGTCTACTCTCTCTCCAGTCACGCACAATTCCCGGGGTTATGCTCTGATGACACTGGATGCACTGATCCCCACTGAAAACGGCTTTGATCTTGCTGTTTGCATTATAGAAGTTTTCCGGATCCCAATACTGCTGCATTGGATCGGGCTCCCACTCATTTGAGTAGAGGCCAATCCCGGTTCCACTACGGCTGCTCTCCAGCATGGTAAACCCGGAGGGGATGGCAATGGCCACCATGACCACGGCAACGATCACATAACGTGGCACCCCCCTCCAGCGCAGCAACCCGATCAGAATCAGTGCCGCAACAAAGGAGATGGCAAACCACGCCCAAGGACCATCAACACCACCTGATTGGGCACCTACTCGAACTGCCTCCTCTACTCCCCCCATCAGCACCAGATGGTCATCAGTATGGTGGGCCAGCAGAGCCGTTGGGGAAATGAGCAGTGGCAATGATCCAAGTAGGTAGCTACCATTTACCAGTCGTGTCGCAACTCTTGGCACTCTCTCAATTACAGGTCGCTCAAGCACACTTCTGTGCCGCTCGTCTGTGGTGCAACTACTCATAACCGCTCCATAATCTCTGCAGCCGCCCTACGCCCATCTGCAATGGCTGTCACCACCAGATCGGGGCCACGACTGAGGTCTCCGCCCGTAAACACCTTGCTGTTCTCTCTCTGCAGGGTCTCCAGCCATGGGGCCTTCTCCTTGACCTGACCAAAGGCAAGAATAATGATGTCACACTCCAGCAGCTCCTCAAGTCCGGCAATACCGACACCGGGGTCACCACAAAGACCATCATCCCTGGTGGAGAGGCTCATCAGTTTTACCCCACTGACCCTGCCATCCTCCCCAACAATCTCGGTCTGCGTCTTGAGGTAGAGAAAGTTCACCCCCTCCTGACTGGCCGCCAAAGCCTCCTTGGGGGCGGCACGAATCTCCCCCTCTGCCTTGCGACAGACTACCGTTACCTCAGCTGCCCGCTGACGCACGGCGCTACGAGCACAATCCATAGCAGTGTCGCCCCCGCCAAGAACCACAACTCGCCGCCCCTCTATCTGCCGGTTATTGGGATTGTCGGAATTCGGATTGGCATGGCGCAGGTAACTCAGAGAATCAAATACCCCCTCCAGATCATCTCCAGAAATCGGTACCGAGCGTGGTTTCTGTGCCCCGGTTCCGAGGAAGAGAGCATCTGCACTCTCTGCCTGAGCCCTGATCTGCTCAGTCGAACAGTGCTCCCCAAGATGGAAGACAACCCCCATCTGCTCCAGCATCTTGCGGCGATGAGTCAGGATTGACTTCTCCAGCTTGAATGAGGGGACACCGCTCAACAGCAGCCCGCCAATCTCCGACTCCTGATCATAGATCGATACTCCACAACCAGACGCTGCCAACTGCTCCGCACAGGCCAGGCCAGCCGGACCAGCACCTACAACCGCAACACTCTTGTTACCGAATTTAGTGATCCGGCTTACAGATGGCTTGATGGATATGGGGCTCTCCAGCGCCATATCAGATACTGCCCTCTCCAGTGCACCAATGGCCACCGCCCCTTCGGGCTCTGTTGCTAGGGTACATCCTCCCTCACAGAGGCGATGCTGCGGACAGAGACGGCCACAGATCTCCGGAAATGGATTGGTCTGGTGAATCACTGCCGCCGCCTCCTGAATCCTGCCGGCGGCAGCTAATCCAAGCCACTCGGGAATTTTGTTGGAGAGTGGACAGCCGTTCCGACACCCCGGAACACCACAATTTAGACAGCGCCCCGCCTGCTCCATAACCCATGAGATCTTCTCCTCTGCCTCTTGAGTCGCACCAATCTCATCCCAGTTACCAATACGCTCTGCTGCCGGCAGCAACTCTGGAAGTCTGCGTGGCAGAGGTGGCTGCGCCGTACGCTTGAGCAGATAATCTGCATCCTGTCTCAGACCGCTACGCAGCAGATTTCTCACATCCCTGAACTCCAGTGCATTGGTTGGGCAGGAGACCACACAGCGGCCACACCCCATGCAGTCCTCCAGATCGGTGACCCTCCCCTCCGCCTTGCCCTCCTCCCAGACCCGGATACCCATGTCACAGACCTGCTCACAACGCCGGCAGTCATTGCACTGCTCCTGCTCCATCTCTATGCCGTAGAAACCGGCATGGTTAAGTAGTCCGAAGGTTGCGCCGTAGGGGCAGAGGTAACGGCAGTAGAATCGATTACCCACTGCAGGCATTAGAAAGAAGGTTCCAAAATAGGTAAGTCCAACCATTGCATAGAACATGCCGACAAAGGTTACGGTCCAGGCAGATGGTGGAAACAGGGTGGCAACCAGTACTCCCATGTAGATTACAAAGAAGAACCACTTGCTGTGACGCAAGCGATGCGCCCACTTGCCACGAATAGTGCGGTCTCTAAAGGCATAGCCAACAGTCTCACGGACACCTACGCAGGGGCAGCCCCAGCCACAGACCACACGACGACCAAAGAGAAATACCAACCCCAAAACCAGGAAGAAGGTTATGGTCCCGGGCACGTGGATACTGGGAAAGATGGGCTGACTCCAGAGATAACCTACATAGGGTTCGAATCTGGGAATTAGCCACGGGATCAACCACCAGAAAATGGTGACCACAGCCACCAGCACGATCAGCCGTTTTCTAGTGTAGCTATTCTTCTCGGCCCAGATGCGCCACACCCCAAAACCGAGAATGATGGCGTATTCAGTATAGCGATTTAACCAGATTGGGCTCTCAAACCAGTAAAACCATGATTCATTTAGCCACCCCATCAAGGCCAGGGTGAAGGCCGCCATTGAGAGCCATTGAAAAAACCTGGGGTAACGGCCAGGCAGGGAGTCCTGTTCAGATACAGGACGTTCTACTGGCTGGTATATGATGGGAAATCTGTTACTTTCCATCACCACTATCCTGTCGCATACGTGTCACCACGCGCGGAATGAATGCAACCAGCGCAATCAATGCCAGTGCAATAACCCCATTCTGGATCATCGATTCACTCCCCTTCAGCGCCTCTCCTCCAGCATACCCCAGATAGGTGTAGGCAAAACATGCAGGAAGCATAAAGATCCAGCTGGCAACCACGTAGTGGAGAAACGGGATTTTGGTCA
Source organism: Candidatus Thiopontia autotrophica (assembly GCF_982804495.1). Taxonomy (NCBI): domain Bacteria; kingdom Pseudomonadati; phylum Pseudomonadota; class Gammaproteobacteria; genus Candidatus Thiopontia; species Candidatus Thiopontia autotrophica. Next base: position 15,824 of record NZ_CEYDPX010000014.1, read on the forward strand.
ACCCCAATACATAGTTGAGCAGATTGAATGGGAAAAGCGGAACCAGCCTGGTGAAGGCGACAAAACGCCATCCCTCCTCTTCCACTCCTTCGAGGATTTTTTTCATCTTGCCTGCCGCCTTCTGCTCCACCCAGTCGGAGGCGACATAACGGGATACCAGAAAAGCAAGGGTGGCACCGATAGTGGCACCGGTAAGGTTGATCAGTGCACCAAAGATGGGGCCAAAGAGTGCGCCGCCAGCCAGAGTCAAGACTGTGCCCGGCACAAAGAGAACGGTGGCAACCGCATAGAGTACTATAAAAAATATTGGTGCCCAGAGCCCTGCCTGTTCAATCCAGAGTTCAATCTGCTGCTGGTTGATATCGCCACGCCACTGCCATGCCATGATCAGTAGTGCGACAAGAGCAATTATTAGCAGAATTTTTTTCATCTGTTATCCATTACTTTTTTAATGATTCATAAAAAGGCTGGACAAGCATCCGATCCAGCCGGTTATCACCAAAGTGGCGAAACTGCGGTAGCCCAATCTCCATCCCCTGATGCCCCTCTTCCGGTTGGGCAATGTAGGTTCCCAGCAGACGATCCCACCACGGAAGATTAAAACCGAAATTGCTATCCGTCTCTCTACGAATCACAGAGTGGTGAACCCGGTGCATATCGGGGGTAACCACAATCCAGCGCAACCAGCTATCAATGGATAGCGGCAACCTAACATTGCCATGGTTAAACATTGCGGTGGCGTTCAGCAGCACCTCAAACAGAATAACCGCTACCACAGGTGCTCCAATTAGCAGGATCACCCCAAACTTGATAACCATCGAGAGGATAATCTCGATTGGATGAAACCGTGCCCCGGTGGTGACATCGTAATCGAGATCGGCATGGTGCATACGATGCAACCTCCATAGTAGTGGAACTGCATGAAACAGCCTATGCTGTAGGTATATTGCAAAATCCAGCACCAGAAGCGCCATCACAATCTTGGTAACCACACCCAGATCAACCTGATTCATGAGCCCCCAACCCTCATCGGAGACGACCATTGCAAACCCTGCAGCGGCAACAGGAAAGAGCAGGCGCACCAACACGGTATTGATTGCTACTATCCCCAGATTGCTGCCCCATCGCACCCCACGCCCCATAGAGAGCCTGCGCCGAGGTGCAGCTAGCTCCCATAGAGCCATAACTGCAAAAATCCCAAGGAAGGCGGAGAGTCTTATAACGCTCTCATTCGCCTGCACCTGAAGAGAAAATATCTCAACCATCCCAGCCTCCTTGACAGTTTAAGTGAAGTAATGGAGTATTCATATAAATGTGCTCACATATGAGCAGTAACGCATACGATGATTTAACCACAGATTATGGAACAGGTCAAAAAGCTCTCATCACTTTTCAAGGTACTATCCGAACCCAATCGGTTGCGTATTCTCACCTCATTGGGGCTTGAGTGCAGGCCGGTATCGGCCGTGATTGCAGATACCGGATTGAGCCAGACCAACGTCTCCTTTCACCTCAGAAAGCTGAGAGAGATGAATCTGGTGCGTGGTGAAAAGAATGGAAGCTTCGTCTTCTACTGTATATCTGACCATGAACTGCTTGATCTGCTGAACCGTTTTCGGGACTGGAGCACAAAGGATTAGAAATCACGCCTGATCTCAATAAATAGGCGGTCATTGTCGCCCCAGTTGGGCGGATACTTTGCTGCGTCATACCAAATACCCCCACCAGTAGCCGACCAATTATCATCCAGATCATACGCGGCCGAGAGTCGTAGATAACCACCATCATCCAGGGAGCTGCCATTACGTAACAGCACTCCTTTAAGATGGAGGGTCTCATTGTACATTTCACGACTGTAGGCAAATACACTCTGCCAGCTATTCTCATCCACATAGTCGGTACCATCGACCAGAGAGCTCTCATAACTGTTGATATGTCGTCTCAACACCTCAAAGGAGAGCGTGGTGTCGGTGATACCGCGATACTCTCCACCCAATAAAATATCCAGTCGTGACTTCTCGGCTGCACCTGTATTGAAGTAGCGTAGTCCATCTATCACTGCCACCTCCCCCTTCCAGAGCCAGCTTCCCTCGGCAATATTAACCGCACCACCTAAATGATTTATCCGAGCATTTCTCATGACCGCTGATAAGCCGGTACCATCCTTATAAGCAGTACCATAGTTGAATCTTCCTCCATATAAGGAGAGGTCCCAGCCGCTGAAACGGCCCATGGCTGAGAGAGCATACTCTGCATCATCCAGCCCATCTCCTGGAGTGTCTGAAGGAACGGCATCACTGTCACATTTTGACTGTGTCGCCACCCCAGCCAGTGAATACTCACTACCGCATGGTGCCGACAGATTAGAACGGTTCTCTGGAATCAGTAATGCACTCCAGCGCCATAGGCCACTATAATAGTCACTCTTGACCATACCCACGGGACGACGCAGAGTCTCGATATCAACCAACCCAGGCTCACGCAGATCAATTGGATTGATAATATCGTTGACCCGTAGATAGTCGGATTGTCCCCATACCACAATCTGCCGCCCCACCTTGAGATCCAGGTCAGGGGTCAGCGACCCACGGATCCAGAGCTCACCAATCTCCTCGTCACTCTCATAGGTATCGAGCACCCCGCTGGTGTACTGGTCGCGTCCATTGATCTCGTAGGCAAAGTCGTAGCGCAGGAAGCCATCACCATGAAATTTCCAGCCATCACCAATCTCACTCTCTGCCTCAAGCCATAGCTTGGTGGATAGCCTGGTCAGGCGGTCACTGGTTGGGCTCTCACCAGCTATATTCCAGGAGCTACCGGCAATCCAGTGACCACGAATCCCCATCCCCTGCTCCTCATCCGTCCCGAACAGCCACGGTCTGGTAACAACTTCCATCTCCTCCTCTAAATCGACCACCTCCTCTCTGCTATCACTCTCAAAGCCATCCAAAACATCATCGATAGAGAGATCAACTCCCGGGTAAGGCTCATCATCAAACCCTTCGAGAGCCCCTTCAACTGCAAGCTCCCCCTCTTCGCTGACATCAAATCCAGCCAGAGCATCTTCCAGAGAGAGCTCATCCTCAGCTGCAGTGACTGTTGCTGAAATTAGCAGTAACGCCAGAACAAGACATCTGGACATTAGTCAGCGCCCTTCTCCAGACGTCGCACACTGAATATGCCTTGATCAAGGTCTTGATCATATTTAACACTGGAGTAACTAATGACCGTCTTATGCTGGGTTCTCTTCCCCTGCTTGGTGGTCATAGTTGTCTCCGTCGGGGTCCAAATACCGTCAATCTGCTCCAGCTTCTTTACATCAAGATAACGAAGTTTTCCCTTCTTCTCCAGCCAGCGTACTGCACGCACCACCACATGGTTATCCTTGCGCACAAAGACGACTGATTGCCTGTATCCAGTCTCCTTAATAATCTCTTTGGATTTTGGAACAGATTTAATCTGCCATACGGGATGACCCTTCACCTCGGTCTCTTTCATCAGGTTAAAGGTATAGTCATCAAGATCCGGATCGGTCATATCCGAGTAGTTGAAGTCCGACCCCATAAAGCTGCCGCTCTTGTCATCATTGGCGATGCGCTTGGTCTTGCGTAGTGCCGGCAGATAGAGCCACTGATCATCATCCTTGCCCGGCTCATCGTAGTCATAGGTGAGGAATCCACTGTTTTTTACATCAGAGGGGGAGAGAAAAAAGAGCAGGCTGTAGCTATCCTCACCACGGTCCTGTGACCACTTCTTCAGCTTGCGAACTCGCTCCTTTCCTCTCTTGTCGATTAGGCGCATCTCCATCTGCATCACTGCATTGTCCCCATCATCACGATCGTTGACAGCCTCCATAATCTCTCGTGCCGTAGGGGTAGCAAACGCTGCTCCAGCAACCACGGCAAGTAGAAGCAGAGTTCCGAGTCTAGTACCCCGCCCAGTAAATCCCCCATAATTATAACGGCCTAAATCGCCGATAACTGCGTTGGGAAAACTTGAAATATACGCATATTCCTGCGTTTTTCCGCCTTGTTCTCGACAATTTATGCTCGCCCTAATTACAGGGCATTTACTGGGCGGGGTACTAGCTATATTTTTCATGGTGTTACCCCTTGCTGTGGATTATTGCTCTTGCCGAATATCAGCGTCATCAGTGCGGGAGCAAGCAGTATGTCAGCCGCTAGCGCCAGGATAATTGCCAGACCGGTAAGTCCACCAAAATTGAATAGATTACTCATCTCGGAACGCATAAAGATAAAGAAGCCCAGACTAAGTACAATCGTTGTCACCACCATTGCACGCCCCGAGGTGTGGAGGGTGTGGGTTATAGCCTCTACAGTATCACCACTCTTGCGGTAGTAACGCTGGAAATTGTGCATAAAGTGAACCGTGTCATCCACCGCCAACCCCAGTGCAATACTTCCAATCAGCATGGTAAATGCATCCAACGGAAGCCCGGTCAACCCCATAACCCCAAGCACAATGGTGATCGGCAACAGGTTAGGGATCATGCTGATTAGCCCAAGTCGAAAATGACCAACCAGCAAAATCATCATCAAGGTGATCACAATCGCTGCGATTGAGTAACTCTTCACCATGCTGGTCATCATTGCATCGAGGGTACGCGCAAAGATCATCATCAGACCAGTTACACTGCTTTTCACACCCTCCCCAAAAGCCTCGTCCACGCGTTGCTGCACCTCATCCACAAGCTCCGTATAGGCACCAGCATCACGCCATGGAAGCCTTAGAGTGAGTCTGGCAGTTCGCAACTCGCTATCAACCATCTTCTCCAGATCATCAGATCCACTATTCTCAAACAGCAGCAGCTCCTGTGCCAACAGCCCCCGTTCTGTTGGAACCTTGTAGTGACTACTTCGATTTTCATTAAGAGCCTGGTTTGTCTCTCGCAGGATATCAACCACCGATATACGTTTACCGCTCCTCAGCTGACTATCTCCCTCGCCCAGGGTATCAAGGCCATCCTGCAGCCCTGCCAGACTGGCCATTAGCTCTGGATCGTAGAGACCCTCTTGCTCCCCACTATCGACCAATATCTCAACCGAGATAGTTCCACCCATATCACGGTCAATATGTTCTGTTGCCTGGCGAATCGGTTGACTCTCCGGGAACCACTTCAGCACATCATGTTTGAACTCCAGCTGGGTAATTCCGGCGATTGCAACAACAAACAGCAGGGCAGCGGCCAACACCACCTTTGCTGAGTGGTTCGTGGCAACTGCAACAGCGTTGTTTAGCAGATGATCCATCCGGCTATTGGTTGTGTTTCCCTCCTCATCGCCCTCACCGTCCTTGATTGACACAGCACGTTGTCGAACTGGAAGAATAGCCAGTAGTAGCGGGAGCATGATAAGTGAGTAGATCATGGCAAAGAGCACACCAATACCACCAAATATTCCCAGCTCAGCCACTGCACCCAGCTCGGCAGTAGAGAAAGAGAAGAGCCCCGCAGCAGTTGTCAGGCTGGTCATCACCACCGCTAGCCCGGAGTGACTCAGAGCAAACTTAATCGCCTCACTCTTATCACCATTACGATCATAATGGCGAAAGAAGATGGAGAGAATATGGACAGAGTCACCAATACCGACTGCAAGAATAAAGGATGGCAGAATCTGGGTTGTAAGCTTGAGTGGCACCCCGGTTGCAGCCATCATGGCAATGGTTGCCGCAAGAGAGAGGATAACCACAACCAGTGGAACCACTACCCCACTCAGGCGACGAAATAGCAGAAAGAGAAAAATAAAGATGATCGCAACCATGGTGAGGGTGAACTGACGCATATCACTCTGCATCGACTTCTTGAGGATCTCCATCACTACAGGTGATCCGGCCACCTCCATAGGGAAATCCTCTCCCCGGTACTGCTCCACCAGTTTCATTACCGCCTGGACAACAGCACTGTTCTCCTCATCAGTAAGGAAGGTACGTTCAGCAGACTCGGCAATCACATCTGCCTCATCGAATCCTGCACTCAATTCATCTGTCACCTCCTCCTCAGAGAAAGCCTGGGTCTCAATCACAATGGTAGTTACAGTTCCATCCTCAGAGATCAACAGGTTTCTGTAGAAGGGGTGGGCCATGGCCGCCTCACGAAGCTGCTCCATCCCCTCCGGGGTATCGGGAAACGCCTCCATCAGATCCTCTACCAGCAGCTCATCTTCCTTGCCGATGGTGTAGCGCACATTGACCAGACTGGTTACTTCATCGAGATGAGGAACCTGCTCCTCGAGATCGTTGTGAAACTGCTTCAGTTTCTGTAGAAATGAGGGGGCAAAGAGATCGGTAGGACGCAGTGAGATAAGCACCACCTCCTCACGGCCAAACTGCTCACGAAAGCGGTTGTAATCGAGCAGAACGGGGTCATCAGCACGGAGAAAACCCTCATTTGAGGTATCGATGGTGATCTTTGGCAGATTGGATAGCAGCAGTGCCGTCAATACCAACATGGCAACCAGGGTCACCCACTTCCAGCGTATCAGTTTGCCGGCAAATGATACGAAGCCACGTTCAACAGCTGCTCTATTCATCATGATGTTCCCAAGGATTTATTGTTATTTTGGATGATCATAACAGTGAATTGTTTCCGCTGTATTTCTGAAGTTATGGTGTCTACAGTAATTCTGTTTTTCTGAGACGCAACGCATTAGTCACCACCGTTACCGAGCTCATACTCATGGCAGCAGCTGCAACTACCGGGCTCAGCATCACCCCGAAAAGCGGAAACAGCACCCCGGCGGCAACCGGAATACCCAGAGTGTTGTAGACAAAGGCACCAAACAGATTCTGTTTTATGTTGCGCATCGTGGCTCTGGAGAGGGCGATCGACTCAACCACTCCCTGCAGAGCCCCTTGCATCAGGGCAATATCTGCTGCCTCAATCGCAATATCGGTTCCGGTTCCAATGGCAATGCCCACATCTGCTTGAGCCAGTGCGGGGGCATCATTAATGCCATCCCCCACCATCGCTACCCGCTCTCCCTGCTGCTGCAGAAGTTTGATCTGATCAATCTTTGCAGATGGAAGAAGCTCTGCAGCAACCTCATCAACCCCAAGCCCCAGCTGACTGGCAACTGCCTCTGCGGTAGAGCGGTGGTCACCAGTAAGCATCATTATCCTAATCCCCATCTGACGCAGTTGATCAAGTGACTCCTTCGCACCCTCCTTGATCGGGTCTGCAATTGCCAACATTCCGGCAATCTCTCCATCATGTGCCAGATAGATTGGGGTCATCCCCGCTCTGCCCCACTCCAGGCTCTTCTCTATCCACTTATGTAGATTGACACCGTGCTCCTCCATCATTACACGGTTCCCCAGTAACAGCTTCCTGCCATCGACCTCCCCGCTGACCCCCTGCCCGGTCTCACTGTGAAAACTGGTTGCACTCTCCGATGAGATGCCACGCTCCTTTGCGGCATCCAGTATTGCCGTGGCCAGTGGATGTTCCGACCCCATCTCCAGTGAGGCCGCCATCTCCAGCAGCTCATCCTCACTCCTATTAATTGCAGGCAACATGGATACAAGACGCGGATTACCCTCGGTAATGGTGCCGGTCTTGTCCAGTACAACCGTCGTCACCTCACCAGATTGCTGCAGGGCCTCCCCATTACGAATCAGGATACCCATCCCCGCAGCACGCCCAACCCCAACCATAATGGAGATTGGAGTGGCCAGACCCAGGGCGCATGGACATGCGATAACCAACACCGTCATTGCTGCAACCATTGCATAACTGAGCTGTGGCTCCGGCCCAAACCAGAACCAGACAATAAAGCTAAGTGCTGCAACCACCACTACAATAGGTACAAACACAGCTGCAATACGATCCACCAGACGGCCAATCTCAGGCTTGCTGGCCTGTGCCTTGCGTACCATATCGATAATCTGCGCCAGTACGGTCTCTCTGCCAATATGGGTTGTGCGCATCAGGAATGTGCCGGATCCATTTATGGTGCCACCAACCACCTCACTCTCGGCCTCTTTGCCAACCGGCATCGGCTCCCCTGTCAACATCGACTCATCAACATGAGAGGAGCCCTCAAGCACCACCCCATCCAGAGGAATCTTCTCACCGGGCCGTACCCGCAGGGTCTCATCCAGCCCCACCTGTTCCAGAGGGAGATCAATCTCCTCCCCATTACGAATTACCCGTGCAGTTTTTGGCTGCAGACCAATCAGCTGTCGAATGGCAGCCGAGGTCTTGCCCCGGGCACGGGTCTCCAGTGCCGACCCGAGCGACACCAGGGCAATAATTATGACTGCCGCCTCGAAATAGGCGTGTCTGGCAAGTGATGGCACTACATTGGGATAGATCACGATAACAGTTGAGTAGAGCCAGGCGGTACCTGTCCCCATCGCAACCAGGGTATCCATGTTTCCACGACGGTTCTTGAGGGTGACCCAGGCCCCACTGAAGAAGTGACCCCCCACAACTATTAACACCAACAGGGTGATCAGGCTAATACCAAGCCAGACAACCTTCCCCTCTTCAACTGATGGCAGGAATCCTCCCATCCCCAAAATAAAAAGAATCAACCCGATAGCACCTGCAGAGATTGCCCGCCACCAGAGCCGTCTATACTCCTGTAGCTCGCGGTTCTCCTTCTCCTCCTCATCTGCCAGACTGACCAGCTCTGCCGCATTGAAGCCGGCCCCCTTGATCGCCGCAATCAGCTCCTCAACCTCAACCTCTCCCTCAATAATTGCACTGCGTTCACCAAGGTTGACGGAGGCCGCCTTGACCCCCTCAACCTGCTGCAGTGCATCCTCGACTGCAGAGACACAGCCTGCACAGACCATTCCGGAGATGGAGAGACGTGTTTCGGTACTCATTTCAGCAGCGGCCTAACAAACCACTCAAAGTGGCGTTCGGAGAATGAGCCATTCTGGCTCATGGAGACAGTGCCATCCTGGTCTACCACAAACAGATACGGGATCACCCCGGTTTCATTCCCCCAGCGTTTCATCAGTGTTGGATGCTGTTCAGGGTCGGCAACCAGTACTGGATAGGTGATCTCCAGTGAGCGGGCATAATTTTTTACCTTCTTACCCTCATCAAATCCAATCCCGATAATCTGCAACCCCTGGGGGCCATACTCCTCCTGCAACTTGATAAGATGTGGAACCTCATAACGGCATGGTGCACACCAGGTGGCGAAAAAGTTTACCATCAGCACCTTTCCTCTCCATTCGCTCAGATTTCTCTCATTGTCGGCATTATCCAGCAGCACAAATGGTGGGAGCTCACTCCAGACATTCTTGCCATCAATCTTCTCTGCCGCTACCGACAGAGAGACTATTGATAACAGCAGTACAGCCCACAATCTTTTCATCTACCCATTTCTCTCTTTCCATATCCCGTAAACCTTGTCTGACCAGTGCGTCTGTATCCATGCCAGAATAGAATCAATCTCTTCTGCAGACAACACATCCTTAAATGGCGGCATCTGTCCCCCCAAAGGAACCCCTCCATCCCTTACAGTTTTTTGCAACAAACTCAATGGATGATGCCATGCATGTGCACTACCATCGAGCGGTGGTGGTGGATAATTCCCATTCTCGTCAGTCTCTCTCCAGTTTGGTATGGATGCAGCTTCTGGCCCATGACAACTGGCACAATGAGTTTGAAATAACGGGCCACCCTCTGCAACCTGCCTCTCTGTGTACCAACGACCACTGGCACCTGCACCCTTATCCTCAGATAAAAATGGTTGAGCCACAATAAACCCCAAAACGAGAACCAGCACAGAGAGTGCCAACAATACTTTTCTATTCATTTTCAGTTATTCCTACCAATATTTTCTAGTATAGATTATTTGTCTGCTGTAGCCATCGTATAAAAGAGATGATTCGGGTTACATCTCTCTTTTTTATCCCCTCTACTGGCGGCATATCGCCAAACTTCCAGTGATGGGCTTTAACTCCGCTCATGGCTGCACGGTAGAAGGCGTTGTCACCATGATGTGAAGGCTTGTAATAGTTATGTATCAATGGCGGCCCCTGCTCCGTTCCCCGCGCCCACTCTCCGTGACACTGAGAACAGTTCTGTTTGAACTTACCCATTCCAACTGCCTGCTTGAATGGAACTCTAGTTCCATTATCAGTAGTTGCTGCACTGAGAACAGATGAAATTGTCAATAATATTGCCACTAAAGTCAGCTGTTTAATCATCATAAAATACCTCCCTGTTTCTGTTTTACTTAATAACACCAGCTTGCTGCTGTTCCTCTCTTACAAATGCCACAATATCTCCCACCTGTTCAGGAGAGATGCCAGTCAACATCGGCATGTCTCCATATTTCCAGTGGTGCTGCCTTACCCCATTTTTTACTGCGTGGAAGAACGCAAGATCCGCATGATGAGAAGGCGCATATGTACGGTCAAGCAGTGGTGGCCCCTCTGGACCACCATTCAATGCTGACCCATGACAGCGCGCACAGACCGCCTGATAACTAGCCTTACCATCTACCACACTGGCCTGATAACCAATGGCAGGAAGGAAGTTGCGTGCACGTACTTTTTCTGGATCCAGAAAATCACAGGCCGACAGAAGAATTGCTGAGAGAAGCAGCACAACAATCTTAACCATTAATATGAGGTCCTAATGTTTACCTTTTCACATAAACCGTAATCTTTTTGGATACCAGGTTCTCAAAATGGGTATGCTCTTCATCAGCCACAATCAACTGCAAGGTATGCTCACCTGGAGAGAGCTCAAGCGTGGTCTCACGCTCTCCTGCAGAAAATCGCAGATGCTTGTCTGATTCCATCATCGGCTCATCAAGTGTTGGAATGGCATCCGTATCCACCATCAGATGAAAGTGTCCGCTATTGTGTTTGTCTACGCCAGCCGGTGCAATCTTCACCTCAGGAGCTGAAAATATAACCTTGAATGGACTCTCTACCACTGCAAGATTTTGTGGGCTAGCAATGGCCACACGTTCACCACGTTCATAACTGCCGTGCGCGAGAACTGAACCACTCACCAAAGTCGCTATCATCATTGGTGTAATTACTATTTTTCCATATTTCATTTCTGGTTGATTCCTCTGGTCTGTTATTAATTTTATTTACATACATTGCATGTGTCGTGGTCCCTGACAATCTCTAATGCGCTCACCCCACAAACTTTTGATATAGGCAACAAGGTGGCTGGCATCTGCTTTTGTGACTCCAAGATCTCCCCAGGCAGGCATCCTGCTCTGTCGTGAAGATCCTTCAAGAATGGTTTTCATCAGTGCCTCATCAGTGTGATGCCAGGCATGTGCAGACTCATCAAGGGGTGGAGCCATCAGGTAGTCACGATTAGTCAGTGCCTCGATGGTATAGGTCTCGCCAATTCCGGCAATACCATGACAGCTTTGACACTTCTCGTTAAACAACTTTTCACCCCTTCTCTCCACCATGGTTTTGACTTTTGGAAAGCCATCCGCACGAACCCAGCTCTCTCCACCATCATCAGAGATAATTTGTTTGCCGTATTGGTTACGAGCAACCAATCTATTTATCTCCCCCTCTTCGCTAGAGAGTGAAACAAGAAACTGAGTACCCATTTGATTATTTATCAGCGACCACTCGGTCTCATCTCCTCGTATGCTAAACAACCCCTTACCAACCACAAAAGCATAGAGATTCTCATTGTCAAACGTGGTAATCATGGTTACCGGTAGTGGAAATGGATACGAGCGTTTCCAAAACTTGCCGCCATCCTCACTTACGAAGAGGCCACTCTCAGTTCCTGCATACTGTAGACCTGAAGCATGTTTAATAATGGTCTTTTGCTCTGGCAACTGTTCGAAGGAGAACTGTCGCTCCATATCAACTGGTTGTGTATGGTTAGCATAAACCTCATCCCCAGATAACAGAGAATATCCAGTCACCCCCGCTATCACGACTACTACCACAGCCAGCACTGTGACCATCCTTGATCTGGACTCCTTTCTATTCACTACTTGTTTCCTTATTCAAAAAAAAATCCTGCAAGAACTCTTAGGCTTGCAGAATTCAGGTTGTTTGACAGTTATCGATTACGCTGCAACTCAACAAGCTCCTTGAGTGATGCATCTATTCCAGCCAGATGGCCTTCAACTGCCTTCATATGGCTCTGCTTTGACGCCATCATCTGTTGCATCAGCTGAGGGTTCATCATTGAGCTGTGTCGGTTACCCATCATTCCATATGGATACTGTTGCTGATAACCCATGGGGTTTCTCCACTGCTGCCCACTCATCATCGGCATTTGTTGCCGATTACCCATCATTCCCTGCATCATCTGCGGGTTCATCCCCTGCATCATCTGAGGATTTATTGGCACCTGACTCTGCTCACTATCCGCCATAACAGGAACTGAAAACGCCATGGATGCTAGAGCTGCTATAACCATTTTTGAACTTTTCATAATACTTCTCCTTGTTTCATGATTAAAATATAGTGACTCGTAACGTGAGTCATACGGAACGCTTTACCCTTAGGGAGGAGTATGAACAGGGCTGGCGGCTCAAACCATTTGATCTTGCAACCCAGAATACTCCCCGAATGTAACTGCAGTTTGTCTCAAAACAGCTTTTTTGTAAGCGTATGTAACAATCCGCCACATAATTACAGCCGGTTACAAAACAGCAGAGATTTCTTCAATAACTGCGCTATGATGAGTGCATGAAGAGCAATCAAAACGCATGGCTGGTAAAGAGGGTGTTCCATGTTGCCTCCTCATCCGGGAGGTTGGAACAGCTTCCAGATGTGCTGGATATTGTCTGGAACAGTAGAGGTAACAAGCTCTATCTGACGTATGACATTCGCACCACGGATTACCTGACTGTTCTGAACCATCTCTCTAATGCCGACGTTATAGTACGGCAGACCTTCTGGTCCAGATTGCTCGGAAAATTTCATCAATACAGTGACAGGACCGGACGAGAAAATGCATCTGCTCGCCCTGCTCCCTGTTGCAACAAACCACCTAAATAGAGGATAGCACCATGATGGATACTTTTATGTCTGGCGGCTTCGGATGGATCTTCTGGATCCTCATCATCGCACTGATCTTCTGGCTGGCCAACACACGGGGTCAGGGAGGTGATAGCTCACACACTGCCCAGCAAAAGACGGCTCGAGAGATGCTCGATGAGGAGTATGCACTTGGGAAAATTGATCGGGACAGCTATCTGCAGAAGAGAGCGGATCTCTCCAGCTAGGACAGCTCAGTCGGATTTCTCTCTCCAGACGGTGACCTGATTGGCTGCAAAGTTAGCAACAAACAGGGTTCCGCTTGCATCCACATCCAGCGCGATTGCGCTGTGAGATGGCTCTTCGGCTGGCAACGTAAAGGACGTGATGAACTTCCCATCCGGGGTAAACTTTTGCACACGGTTATTGTAGAAATCAGCCACAAAAACATCTCCCTCTGGACCGACCGCGATACTGGTCACCACCGAGAACCAGCCATCCAGTGAGCCATGGATATTCATGGCAAAGGGGCCACCCCATTTGCGGATCAGTACCCCCTGAGCGGAAAACTGCTGAATACGATCATTGTAACCATCAGCCACGTAGAGGGTTCCATCCTCGCCCGTTGCAACATCGGTGGGATAGCTGAATTCACCCCCCCAGAACCCGCTCTCTCCCGGGGTTCCAATCTGGCTGATAAGTGCCCCCTCGGGGGTTAGCTCAGCAATCCGATGGTTGTAAAAATCGGCCACAAAGAGGTTCCCCTGTTTAGAGAAGGCAACACCTCCCGGCCCATTCAGCAACATATCTTCATCACTGGTCTGAATGGTGCGCAGATACTCCCCTTTCTGACTGTAGACCTGGATCCGCTCATGCCAGTAGTCCGCCACATAGAGCCGGCCATCGTGAAGCTCCAGATTCATCGGGCGCCCAAGACGCGCTTGCTTCTCTCCACTGTTTCCAAACTCTCTCAGAAAAGCACCCTGGTGGTTGAATACCTGAATTCTCCCATTCCGGGCATCACTGACAAACACCTCTGACTCACTGACCGCCACCCCGGTCGGCTCATTGAACTCCCCTGCTCCGGTACCGAAACTCCCCCATGCGTGAATCTGTTGATACTCCGCCGCCATAACTGTGGCAGGGAATGAGATCAGCAAAAGTGCGGTTATTATCCTACCTATATGAATAACTGCAGAGGTGATGGCACTCTTACACAGGCAACCGTCTGTGGTCAGGACGGCCACAGTCGAGCGCCACATGGATGTGCTTGAGTATGTTGCATGGGTAAGAGTGCCATCACCTCTGTAACTATTGATATTATCGAGCACGCTCAACAACCCCTCGATAGCTGAAGCCGGAATCATCAAAGATCTGTTTGAGCTGATCTTCGGTAAAACGCACCCCCTCTTGGGTATCCACAATCACCAACCCTCTTTTCAGGTCGATATCAACCCTCTCAACCCCCTCCGTTTTCATGAAGTTCTTCTCTATGCCATAGGCACAGAATGGGCAGGCCAATCCATCCACCCGCATCTCATATTGCACTCCTGCTGCAAACAGTGAGGTTGCCCAGCCACTCATCAAAAACATTGCGGCTATAACTATTCTCTTAACTATTCTATTCATTATCCTGCTCCTCATAGATGCCACTCAACCACCAGCTTTGCCCGTAGATCGGACTCCTCCTGAGCCCCATTCAGATCATGCGAAATGGGAATCTGCACCCCGGCTTTCACTGCCATATTGCGTTGTGTCCAGAAGATTCCCGGGGAGAGAAACCACTCATCTCCTCCTGTATTGGCAAGCGCTGCCCCATTCTGCTCATTTCTCTCTGACAGCTCCCCATTGAGCTCCAGCAACCAGACCGTATCCGGCTCACGATAAACAGGCGAGGTTGGACGATAACCACCCACCAAATCAACCATCCAGCGCCCCCCCTTGCGCAGCCCTGCCGAATTCTCGCCATTGTGGCGATAACGCAGCGCCCCCCAGCGGTACCATTTGATCCCCTCATAGCCATAGGAGAGACCTCCAATCCAGTCGGTTGTACCACTTCCCAGCGCGGGACTCTTGCCTCCTTTGGCGCTATCACTCTTTACCTTGAGATGAACCGCCGCAGCCTCTTGAAGCCCCAGGCTATCCTCCCGCCAGAATCGATATTTGGTAAAGAGTTTGAGATCACCAGCACCATCAGACTCAGCGCCATCCTCCTCTTTGGTCACATAGGGGATCTCCGCCCCCACTGCAAGATCTCCGGTTACCCCATAGAGCAGCTCTAACGCACTCTCCAGCTCCTTTTCTGAACCGGCCTTCTCATAGTGAACCTCGATGGCTGTCTCTACGCCCCCCTTGTAGATGGTGTGAGGACCGATCCCGAAGATGGGGTCATGGGCTAAAGCTGCCATTGGTAATATCAACAACAGTAGCAACCTCCAGAGACTGGCCCGCACTTTTCTACTACCCATTGAATACCCCCTGTTTTAGATGACTGTTATCTCCATCACGATCGTGGAATCTCAAGCTCTGCTGCCACCCCTCCCTCAGGGCGATTCTTAAGAATCAGTTCGCCGCCATGGGCGCGGGCAATATTTCTTGCAATGCTAAGACCTAGACCGGTTCCACCTGACTCCCTGCTTCTTGATTTTTCTACCCGATAGAAGGGCTCAAAGACCTTCTCCAACTCTTCTGCAGGAATTGTTGCCCCATCGCTATTTACAACAATCAATAATCGATCATCCAATTCATCCAGCTTTACCCAGACCCTCCCACCTCCATGACGGGTTCCATTCTCCAACAGGTTGGTGAGACAACGTTTGAGCTGAACCAGTCGGCCACGGATCGGCTCCGTCACCTGCCCCTTGATATCAAATCGAATACCGAGTGGCTCCAGATCCTCCTGCAGACTCTCCAGCAGTGCCTGCATGTCGATCTGCTGCATCGGCTCTGGGTTCTCTGTTCCCCGCATAAAATCAAGCGTGGAGACCACCATCTCCTCCATGTGATCAAGATCGGTTTCGATATCAGCACGGATGCGATCATCCTCCAGCATCTCGCTGCGCAGCCGCAGGCGGGTAATGGGTGTCTTTAGGTCGTGAGAGACGGCCGAGAGGATCCGTGCCCGATCCCCGATATAGCGACTCAGCCGCTGCTGCATGGTATTGAATGCCTCTGCCGCCTGCCTTACCTCTTTAGGTCCATTGATCTCCAGTGGAGATCGCCGAATATCCTTGCCCAGCGCCTCAGCCGCATCAGATAACAATGACAGTGGTCTTGTTACCCAACGAACTGCAATCCAGGTCAAAATAAGAACAGAAAAAAGTAGCAGAGAGAGTGCAACGACCATACGGGTAGGCCATGCAAAAACCTTCTTGGGAATATGGTAGTGGAAGTCGACCCATACCCCATCACTCAATCTGACCTGAACATGAAATGATTTAACCTTCTGCTGTTCCATCCCCCACATATTTTGCATTCTCATCCGATGAGACATCATTTCACGCATCCCGGTATGAGGCCCATTCATATCTTCATATCCAACAGCAACAGGAATTACCGTCTCAACTACCTCAACATGAGCCTCATGTCCTGGAGGTAGACTCTTCTGAAGATACTCCTTAAAAAGCAGATATAGCTGTTCATTCTCAACCTCTTTCTGCTTATGAAATTTAATATATTTTGAGGTCAACACCACTTCCAAAGGGAAACCATTTAGCGCTTCAACCATTTTTTCGCGCTCTATATCAGTCATCGGATCCAGCAACTCCACGATAGAGCCTATTCTCTCTGCACTGCCTGCACCCATGGTCTGGTGCAATACGGTGTCTCGATCATAAAGATGTACCAGTGCACTGAGCAGCTGCGGCACCATCAGTCCAATCAGCAGAATTGCCAATAGACGACCGTACAAGGATTCAGGTATCAATCTCATGGAAATCTACGCAAAAGTTATCTCGGGCACAAAACGGTACCCCTCTCCACGCATGGTATGAATGATTGCCGGCTTTTTGGGGTCCTCTCTCAATCTTTTCCTGAGACGCCCCACCAGCACATCAATGCTGCGATCAAATGGCTGTGCCTCTCTGCCCTGACTGAACTCCAGCAGCTGGTCCCGACTCAAGACTCGTCCAGGATGCTCTATAAAGACCTTCAGCAGACGGAATTCGCCACCACTGAGCGGAACAACAACTCCGTCAGGGGATATCAGGTGGTGTTGCTGGAGGTTCAGATGCCAGTCAGCAAAAAGAGCCTCTGTCGCCTCATCCTGCAGGGGGGCCTCCGGCAAGCTGGAGCTACGGCGAAGTACACTCTTGATCCTGGCCAGCAGCTCCCTGGGGTTGAACGGCTTGGAGATATAGTCATCTGCCCCCATCTCCAGTCCAAGAATTCGGTCAGTCTCCTCCCCCATGGCGGTCAACATAACCACCGGAATATTTGAGTGGCCACGCAGCTTTCTGAGCAGCTCCAGACCATCATCTCCGGGCATCATGAGGTCCAGAATAATCAGATCAATCGGGGCCTGTTCAAGAGCAGAGAACATCTCCCTGCCGCCCGCAGCGGTCGAGAGACGATAGCCTGCCCTCTCCAGATACTCTCTAAGCAGACGACGGATCTCTGGATCATCATCAACAACCAGCAGATGGCCAGATTTTGTCACTGTTACTGTACGGGATATCCAAGCTCAGCCAGCTTCTCTGTGACTGACTGCATCACACCCTCATCCAAACCAAGGGTTACCGTCTTATCTTCTACGTTGACCTTCACATAGTCGACTCCATCCATCTCCGAGAGGCTGGTCTCGATAGTGTTGGCACATCCACCACACATTACATTAGCCACAGTTACTGTCTGCATTTTATTATCCTATTTCATTTATATATCAAGTGATTATTTGGTTTATTTAATGTTATTTGCGCATCTTACCTGATGCGATATCCAGCATGGCAAGCGACACACGCTGCGGTTACCTGATTCAATGAATCATAAGCGGCCAGGCGATCTCCCTCTTCGGCAGTGCGAGCAAATCGGCTTGCGGCCCTGTGCATGCCAGTTCCAATTGCCCCCATCTGCTGCGGCATAAATTTTGCCATATGTCCCGCACCATGCAGACTCAGTGAACTCATACCCAGGCGCTCCTCTGCAATAGATGAGGCCTTGTCCAGCTCGTCTTTGGAGAGCGCAGTCAAAATCTCATGGATAGCCAACACATGGTCCCGCATGTTACCCATCATATGCTCCTGCATCATCTCCGGCATCTGCACCATCTCCCTGTTATCAGCCTGGGCGTTACCTGCAATAGTGGCAACGACAACTGTCGATAACAAAAAAACAACTTTTCTCATCAAAACTCTCCTTTGGACAAAAGATTAACGTTAGTATCTACATGAAACTGTATTAAAGGAAGACACTCTAACAGGACATTGGTTCCAATATAACTCAACTCAAGGAGGAGATCAGGATGAATCGAAACATAAAAATTATTGCTGCTATAACACTGTCAGCAACAGTAGCTTTTGTTGCCTGGATTGGTGCAGGCACAGAGACAGCCACCGCAGCCCCTATTGTCGAAGTTTACAAATCACCCACCTGCGGTTGCTGCAAGGACTGGGTAACTCATATGCGGGAGAATGGCTTTGAGGTAAATGTTCACAATACCAATGATGTAGCCCCCATTAAAAAAGAGGCTGGAGTCCCTCAACGTCTGAGCAGCTGCCACACTGCAATGGTTGATGGATATGTTATTGAAGGCCATGTTCCTGCTGATGATGTAAAACGAATGCTAACCGAACGTCCTGCAATTCTCGGGATCTCTGCTCCCGGTATGCCGGTTGGATCTCCAGGTATGGAGATGGGCGACAGAAAAGATCCTTATTCAGTTGTGACGTTTGATAATGACGGCAAGGTCACTCTGTTCAGTCGCCATTAGGGCATATCTGAAAAACCTCCAATATTGACCGATTCGATAACTCTGGGGGGGCTGTTTCTCTCTGCACTGCTCTCTTCCACCCTGTTGCCAGGTAGCTCAGAGGCTGTTTTGCTTCTGCTCGATCAAAATTCAACCCATACAGATTTCACCCTGTTATGGGTTGCTACTGTCGGCAACACAATTGGCGGCATCTCTACCTGGGGCATTGGATGGCTTGTCGCAAAAAAGTGGAACTCTGACAGACTGAAGCAGAAGGTTAATCCAAAATCACTCCACTGGATCAAACAGCATGGGGCACCTGTTCTCCTCCTGTCGTGGCTACCAGTGATTGGTGATGGACTCTGCCTGGCAGCAGGATGGTTTAGGTTGCCTTTTATCTCTGTTGCCATCTTTATCGGTATTGGCAAGGCGGCACGTTACGCAATCCTTTTGTGGCTTCTCTAAGGAGCTGTCCAGAAATATTTGAAAAACCAGTTCGGACACTACAGTTTACCCCCTATGGAATACGGATAACTGCGGAGACAATCCCAAGAATTTTAACATCCTCATTACGCAGAAATATTGGTGCCATTGTGGAGTTGGCCGGCTGTAGTCGCACCCCATCTTTCTCTATATATAGTTTTTTCAGGGTTACCTCTTCATTGTTTATCATCGCCACAACCGACTGACCATTGGCTGCGCTCTCCTGACGCTCAACTACAATAACATCTCCATCCTGAATATTATCTTCAACCATCGACTCTCCAACCACACGGAGCGCATAGGTATCCTTGCGCACCATATTCTGTGGTACCGAGATCATCTGCTGGTCTTCTACCGCCTCTATTGGTAGTCCAGCTGTAATCTTTCCCAGTAGTGGAATCTCTACCAGGGGCTCTGCAATAAACTCTTCCGACTCAAAATTTCCACTCCAGAGAGGACGAGCTCCCTTTGGGGTTAACAGATGCAGACTTGCGCTCATAACAATCTCCTCTTTGTTGCTTAGAAAGCTCTGATTAAGTCACTTCGTGACCCAATCAGATCTCCTTTACAAGTTATTCTATGGGGGAAGGGTTATGGTTCAGTATGTTACAACAACACCTATAGAGCCCTTCCCCCAAACCCCCATCCCATTAAGCTTTTTCAGAGGCTCCCTTACTATTGTTCTTTATTTGTTTTCCATGTAT
Organism: Candidatus Thiopontia autotrophica; assembly: GCF_982804495.1. Taxonomy (NCBI): domain Bacteria; kingdom Pseudomonadati; phylum Pseudomonadota; class Gammaproteobacteria; genus Candidatus Thiopontia; species Candidatus Thiopontia autotrophica. The sequence goes on from NZ_CEYDPX010000014.1 coordinate 35,879, forward strand.
ACTAACAGAACATAAAGAGAACGCAACTAATAGTTTAGATAAAAAATAGCGGAGAACCATGATGGAACTGCCACCCATTACCAGAAAACAGCGCGAGATCTACGAATACCTGCATGAACATCAGGATGAATTTCGTGACAATCCTCCCAGTCTGGATCAACTCTGTCACCACCTTGGACTTAAATCCAGAGGGTCACTCCACAAACATATTCACGCACTGATTGACGTTAACCTGGTAGAGCCACTTGAGGGTCTTCATAGAGGCATAAGATTGACCCCGCAACAGGATGATCACAGTGAAAATGAGCTTCCATTTGTTGGGCGTATCGCCGCTGGTCTTCCGATTGAGGCCATTGAGGATGTAGAGAGAATTGAGGTCCCTGAACAGTTGCGCACAGGAAATGAGTGTTTTGTTCTTCAGGTCAAGGGGGAGTCGATGATTGATGCTGGAATTCTGGAGGGAGACCACGTAATTATCGAAAAACGCAGCAGCGCAAGAAATGGGGATGTTGTTGTTGCACTAATTGATGGTGAGGAGGCCACACTGAAAACAATCGAACAACACCCAGAACAGGTAATTCTCCATCCAGCCAATTCAACCATGGAACCATTCACCTACCGTCCAGATCAGGTTGAGATTCAGGGGGTGCTGGTTGGACAGATGCGTAGTTATCTGTGACCTAACAGTAACCAATTTGGGGTATTTTTGACGCAGATCAATCCAGCAGAAGATATCAATTGTGGATGAGAGGATATACGTGTAAATTGTAAATCACATCATGACTTAGTTTCTGATGTAACTCCTTTGGTAGTGAAAGGTTTTGCCCTTTCAATTTAACCACCCCTCTCGGGGTGGTTTTTTTTATCCTGATTTAGCTTATCACTCAACTGACTCTGCTGGTGCGCTCTCCTCTGCCCTCTTTCTTGACGGAAAACGTTCGTCCAAAGATGGTAAATCTTTCAGAGGTGGCAACGGCTTAATATCTTCAAAAGAGTGTCGCTCTGCTGGTCTACCACCCCAACCTTGTGGACCGCCCCATCCCCCCATCGGTGATGAGTTTCCACCCCAAGAAGGCATTCCTCCCCAGTTACCACCGCGATTGCCGCCCCAGGGCATCCCTCCCCAGTTACCGCCACGATTGCCGCCCCAGGGAACTCCTCCCCAGTTACCACCACGGTTTCCACCCCAGGGCATTCCCCCCCAGTTACCACCGCGATTTCCGCCTCCCCAAGGGTTCCCCCAACCACTTGGGCCACTGCCCCAGCCCCCAGGACCACCCCATCCACCACCAGGGTTACCCATATTCATATTGTTTGGCATACCCCACGAGCTTGGCCCATCCATATTCATACTGCTTGGACCATCTGGCATACCACCCCAATTGTCCCCTTTCATAGGTCCTCTCATATCTCCCATATCAAATGCATTCGCGGTAGTAGCAACAAAAGCGACTACTCCAAACAGGGTAACAACAGAGAGTTTCTTTGACTGTTTCATAGATATCCAAGCTCCTTAACGGCGTTATTATTAGATTCAGGCTTCTCAACAAAAGAGAGCACAATAGACAAGCTAACATCTTGTGGATGTCTATTCAAATCCTTTTCAATGAACACTTGACACCACTCCCAGATCCCATAAAAATGGGGGTATCTTTTTTGACAATTACCTGGGGGTTCATGATGAAGAAAATTCTACTTTCAACACTTGCTGCAGCATCTATTGCTATCACATCTACAGCTAGTGCCGGTTGGTTTGGCAGCAACAATGACGGCTGGGGTGGTTATGATGACGATAACGACTGGCCTGAGTGGACTCCAATGTACTGGATGGAGGAGATGATGGACGAGTGGGATGATGATGACGACGATGACTACTATCGTTACGGCTACGGCGGCTATGGAAACCCTGGATACGCTCCAGGATATGGTGGTTACGGTCCAGCACCTTATGCGCCAGCACCTCGCTACGCTCCACCAGCAGCACCTCGCGCACCAGCACCAGCTGCTCCTGAATAAATAGCGACAAAAACTTTATTCAACAAAACCGACTGAGTCACTCAGTCGGTTTTTTTGCGCCTCTCTATTCCCAACCATTACAGGAGATCGCCACCCATGTGGTTTAAAAATGTCACTCTTTTCCACCTAAGCAATCCATTTAGAGTATCCGTAGAGTCCCTGGAGGAGAAGCTCGCAAAGAAGGTATCACGGGAGTGTGGGGCACTGGAGATGTCGACATTGGGGTGGGGATCCCCCATACCAGACGGTGATGCATTAACTCTATCTCTTGATGGTGCCATTCTTGTTGCAGCAAAAAAGAGGGAGAAAATACTCCCTGCTACTGTTGTTCGTGAAGCACTAAATGAGCGAATTCAACAGATTGAGTCAACAGAAGAGCGTGAGGTTAAAAATAGAGAGAAGCAGAGACTACGTGACGAAATTACTGTGGAGATGCTACCCCGTGCCTTTTCCAGATCTCGTACAACATACGCAATTATCGACCCAGACAATGGTTGGTTGCTGGTAGATACAGCCAGCCGTTCCCGTGCAGAGGAGCTAACAGTTCTGCTGCGTGAAACCCTGGGGTCTCTGGAGATAACCAACCCCGATACAGAGCTGTCCCCTGCCGGAGCGATGAGTCAGTGGCTCTTCCATGATACTGCCCCTGCAGGCTTCACCCTGGATGATGAGTGTGAGATTCGTGAAAACGATGAGCATGGAGGAATAATCCGCTGTAAAAATATCGATATTACTCAGGGTGCTGTGCGCAAACATCTTGAATCACAGAGTCACGTGGTACGTCTGGCCATGAGTTGGGATGATCGTGTCTCATTTATTCTGGATCAAGACTTGACCATCAAAAGGATAAGACCACTTGAGCTTATTGATAATATGCGCCAGGAGACCAAGGATGAGGAAGATGCAGAGCTCTTTTTCCTGGCCGACATGATGTTATTTCATGATGAGATCAGTAATCTGCTGATACGGTTGTTTGAGCTGCTATCTACTGAACAAGCTTAAGAAGTCTGTTATTTAGTCTCTCCACCTGATCGCGCACCGTTGCGGCCTCCTCAAACTCCAGGTTTCTGGCATGTTGATACATCTCTTTCTCAAGTCGGTCGATCTCTCTCTGTATTAGCTTGGGATCATCTCCACCATAGACTGCGGACTCTTCTGCAACTTTTCTCCCACCTCTCCTGCCCTTGAGGGAGCCTGGTGAGGTCTCAAGAATATTGGAGACAGCCTTGCGGATGGTTTGAGGCGTAATGTTATGCTCTTCATTATACTGTCGCTGCTTCTGTCGTCTCCTCTCTGTCTCCTCAATTGCCCTCTGCATTGACCCTGTCATCTTCTCCCCATAGAGAATTGCCTTGCCATTTATGTTTCTTGCAGCACGGCCAATGGTCTGTATCAGTGATCTGTCGGAACGGAGAAAACCCTCCTTGTCAGCATCAAGAATAGCTACCAGAGATACCTCTGGCATATCCAACCCCTCACGCAGCAGGTTAATCCCCACCAACACATCAAACTCACCAAGTCGCAAGTCACGGATAATCTCGACGCGCTCCACTGTCTCGATATCTGAGTGGAGATACCGTACTGCCACCTGATGTTCCGCAAGATAATCTGTCAAATCCTCTGCCATACGCTTGGTCAAAGTAGTTACCAACACTCTCTCACCAACAGCAACACGTTTGCGGATTTCGCTCAAAAGATCATCCACCTGAGTGGTTGCCGGACGCACCTCAACCTCTGGATCGAGCAGCCCTGTGGGGCGCACCACCTGCTCAACAATATCATCCCCAGCATGCTCCAGCTCGTACTGCCCCGGGGTTGCCGAGACATGAATAATCTGTGGGGCCAGCAACTCAAACTCATCAAATTTTAGTGGGCGATTATCTAGCGCCGACGGTAGCCGGAACCCATGTTCCACCAGAGTCTCTTTTCTTGATCTGTCACCACGGTACATGCCACCAATCTGCGGAATAGTTACATGGCTCTCATCCGCAACCAGCAGGGCGTTATCTGGCAGGTAATCCATCAGGGTTGGCGGAGATTCACCCGGATTTCGACCAGACAGATACCTGGAGTAGTTCTCGATACCGGAGCAGTATCCCAGCTCCAGCATCATCTCAATATCATATTTTACCCGCTGCTCCAGTCTCTGTGCCTCAACCAGCTTGTTAAGGTCACGCAACTGAGCAAGACGCTCTTTTAGCTCTACCTTTATCTTTTCAATAGCATCAAGAATTGTTTGACGGGGTGTAACGTAATGGCTCTTTGGATAGATCGTAACTCTTGGTAGTTTATGAAGAACCTCTCCTGTCAGGGGATCAAAACGTGATATCCCCTCCAGCTCCTCGTCGAACAGCTCCAGCCTTATGGCCTCCCTCTCGGAGTCTGCCGGAAAGATATCAATAATCTCCCCTCTCACCCTAAAGGTGCCGCGTCGCAATTCGACATCATTACGTGTGTACTGCAACTCAGCAAGACGACGCAGGATAGAGTGGCGATCAACCAGCTCCCCGCGTGACAGATGGAGCACCATTCCCAGATAGAGTTTTGGATCACCCAGGCCATAAATTGCAGAAACTGTTGCAACTATTATGGAGTCATCTCTCTCCAGCAGTGACTTGGTGGCAGAGAGGCGCATCTGCTCAATATGCTCATTGATTGATGCATCCTTCTCAATAAAGGTATCAGTGGTCGGAACATAGGCCTCCGGTTGATAGTAGTCATAATAGGAGACGAAATACTCAACCGAATTGTTGGGGAAAAACTCCTTCATCTCTCCATACAACTGTGCAGCCAGGGTCTTGTTTGGGGCCATTAAAACGGTTGGGCGCTGTGTCTGCTCAATTACATTGGCAATGGTATATGTCTTGCCTGAACCTGTTACCCCCAATAGAACCTGATGCGCCAACCCGTCATTCAGCCCTTCCACCAACGCCTTGATTGCAGCGGGTTGATCACCGGATGGTTTGAATGTGGAGACAAGCTGTAGAGGACGTTCACTCATTGCTTTATTGTAACTGTGCAGAATAGAGGGCGTTGAAGTATAGTATCGTCCATTAGTTAAACCACCTTTTTTACCAATTTATTTTCTGGAGAATCTGCCTTGAGCTCTCTGCATGACATACCGCTTTCTGATCGAGTACAACGCGTAAAACCATCCCCTACACTTGCTGTTACAGCACTGGCTGCAAGGCTGCGAAGTGAGGGCAAGGATATTATTGGGCTGGGGGCAGGTGAGCCTGACTTTGACACCCCAGACCATATTAAATCGTCTGCTAAAGATGCAATTACAGATGGCTTTACCAAATATACAGCGGTCGATGGCACCCCCTCTCTGAAACAGGCCGTAATCAACAAATTCAAAAGAGAGAATGGCGTTGGGTATGAGATGAATCAGGTTATGGTGAGCACTGGAGGCAAACAGGTTTTCTACAATCTATGCCAGGCCCTGCTTAATCCTGGTGATGAGGTAATCATTCCTGCCCCATACTGGGTCTCATATCCAGATATAGTGATGCTTGCAGATGCTACTCCTGTAATTGTCTCTGCTGGAATTGAGCAGGAGTTCAAGATTACCCCTGAGCAGCTAGAGGCCGCAATCACCCCGAATACCAAACTTTTTGTCCACAACACCCCATCCAACCCAACCAGCGTCATGTATACGGCAGATGAACTGGCTGCACTGGGTGAGGTACTAGAACATCACCCCCACGTAATTGTTGCGACTGATGACATCTATGAACATATCCTTCTGGGGGATATTCCTTTCAGCAACCTGTTGATGGCAAATCCCAACCTCTATGACCGTACAGTCATGATGAACGGGGTCTCCAAAGGGTACTCCATGACTGGATGGAGAATAGGATATGCCGGCGGCCCGCCAAAACTGATTGGTGCAATGAAAAAGGTTCAGTCACAAAGCACATCAAACCCCACATCAATCGCACAGGTCGCTGCTGAGACCGCCCTGAATGGGGACCGTGAATGTATAGACATCATGAATGAGTCATTTCGTGAGCGTAACCACTTTGTGGTCGAGAGCCTGAACAATATTCCTGGCGTCCACTGCCTGCTATCACAAGGAGCCTTCTATGCATTTGCCAATGTAGAGGGAGTTATTAACCGTATGGATGATATCTCCAACGATACAGAATTATCAGAGATGCTACTGAGTGAGGCCGAGGTTGCTGTTGTGCCTGGCGCAGCATTTGGTGCCGAGGGATATATCCGGCTCTCATTTGCCACCAGCATGGAAAACCTGAAAACTGCATTAGAGCGTATTACCAACGCCCTTGGTGAATAGTAAAAAACGGACTAAATCCAACAGTTTCTGTTGACCAAATCGAGCGGTAAATGTACCATCTGCGCCACTATTCCCCTGTAGCTCAGTTGGTAGAGCAAAGGACTGTTAATCCTTGGGTCACAAGTTCGAGTCTTGTCGGGGGAGCCATA
>NZ_CEYDPX010000015.1:0-40174 GCF_982804495.1 Candidatus Thiopontia autotrophica
CCATGCGCATTACGGAGCCCTTGCCGAACTGGCGTTCGATCTGGGTAAGGGCTGCATCGAGGGCTTTCTGCTTGTTCTCTTCCATTTTTCATTCCTCCCGGATTACGGTATAGTGTAAACAGTTACAAAACAACAAGAGAACTTTTGTTCTCCTTTTGTTCTTACTATACCCGGAAAAAATAGAATTGCAAACAGAAATGTATATTTATTTTTCTCCTCGCCCCACCCCATAGTATTTAATACCGGCAGATCTCATCTTCTCTGGCGAGTAGAGATTTCTACCATCAAAAACCACCGGGGTTTTCATCTTCTCAATCAATAAGTTAAAGTCTGGTGACCAGAAACTCTTCCACTCCGTCACAATCATCAGGCCATCAGCACCATCAAGAACTGAATCTCGCCCCTCCCCATAACTGATCGCACTCTGTTCTCCAAAATATCGCTTTGCGCTCTCCATCGCCTCGGGGTCGTAAATTTGTACCGATGCCCCCTGCCCCACTAGCGTCTCCACCAACTCGACTCCAGGAGCATTCCTGATATCACAGCTGCCCGGTTTGTAGGAGATCCCCCAGAGCGCAAACCGCTTTCCTCTCAGATCCATCTCGAAGTGACTCCACGCCTTGCGGAACAGCACCTCCTTCTGCTGTTCATTTATCTCCAATACCGCATCCAGCAGCTGTCCGGCAGACCCTGCCTCTCGAATTGTGTTGGCGAGAGTGGCGACATCCTTGGCAAAGTTGGGGCCACCGAAACCGGTACCTGGATATAGATAGTCATAACCGATACGCTGATCAGACCCCATCCCCTGACGCACCTCCTCAATATCCGCCCCCACATCTTCCGCCACATCCGCCATCTCGTTCATAAAGCTGATACGGGTCGCCAGCATTGCATTGGAGGCAAACTTGGTAAGCTCTGCAGAGCGTGGGGACATCGTCATCACCACATCACGATTCCGGTTATAGGGAGCATAGAGGTCACGCATAATCTCTACCCCCTCAACGGAGTCACTCCCCAACAGAATCCGATCTGGACGACGGAAATTCTGGATCATCCGCCCCTCAGTCATAAAATCTGGCTCCACAATCAGATGACAATGGCTCGGCGCCCCGCGCTGATTCAACTCATCCTGGACGATCTCATAAAGCCTGTCCGAGGTGCCAATCGGGAAGGTGGTACGGTTCACCAGAAGAGTGTCGCTCTCTATCACCATACCGATACGTCCCGCAATGGTCTCAGCCAGCTCCAGCTGCTCCGGATCTAGCAACAAAAAGTGCAGGCCACCATACTCAGCACCCTCATTCAGTGACTGGGAGAGACGCAGGCGACCACTATCCAACTGCTGGCCAAGCAGCTTCTTCAGCCCCGGCTCACTGATTGAGCTCTCTTCTATCTTCTCTGCAAATGGAAAAGTCGATGAGACCAGCAACACCTCATTACCGATATCCGCCAGACAGGCAGCTGTCACCAGAGCAGATGGATTATTGCCGTATACTGTTATTTTCATCTGAAATCATCCTTGAAGCGCATCAATCTGATGCATGCGTTGAATAACCACAAAAAGCGAAGCCTGACCCCAATATCATTGCACTATCTTCTTCAATAGTCCGGCCGTTGAGCTGTCGTAATTCTCTAATGGTGACTCGTGGTTGAGAAGGTTCCGATGAACCTGATCCGCAACCTTCTTGCCCAGCTCCACCCCAAACTGATCAAACGGGTTAATCTCCCAGATCACACTCTCCACGAACACCTTGTGCTCATACATGGCAACCAACACCCCCATACTTTTAGGGGTCAGCGCATCCAGCAGAAAAGTGCTGCTTGGGCGATTACCCTCATGTCTAAGATATGGATCCTCACTCTCCTGTCCAACCATAAAGGCGCGGCTCTGCGCCAGACAGTTGGCAATAGTCAGTTGGTACTGCTCCAAATCTGCCCCCGCCGGATCTATTGGCAGAATAAAATCCATCGGAGCAAAGCGCGTCCCTTGGTGAAGAAGCTGATAGAAGGCGTGCTGCGCATTGGAGCCCACCCCTCCCCAGACAATGGGTCCGGTATCGTAATCGACCCTCTCGCCCTGCAGAGTCACCGACTTGCCGAGGCTCTCCATCTCCAACTGCTCGAGATAGGAGGAGAAGTGGTTCATGTGGGCCGCGTACGGCAGAACCACATGGCCCGGCATCCCCAGGAAATTACTGTTCCAGACCCCGATCAACCCCATCATCACCGGAATGTTTGTCTCAAATGGCTCAGACTCAAAATGGCGATCCACCAACCGTGCCCCCTCCAGCAGCTCCTCAAAGGCACCATTCCCAAGATAGAGCGCGATCGGCAGCCCAATGGATGACCACATCGAATAACGCCCCCCCACCCACTCCCAGAACCGGAAGATATTCTCCTCAGGCAGCCCCCACTCCAGGGCCTTGTCAACATCTGCTGTGGCTGCTACAAAATGGCGATGAACAACATTGGCGCCCCCCGACGCCAGGGCAAGCCAGGCCCGGGCCGCGGCCGCATTGGACATTGTGTCCGCGGTGGTAAAGGTCTTTGAGGAGACCACAAACAGCGTGGTCTCCGGATCCAGGCGGGGCAGAATATCAGCCGCATGGGCGCCATCAATACTGGAGATAAAGTGAATATCAACTGTCTCATCCGCCATAGAACGTAGCGCTCGGCAGACCATCTTCGGCCCAAGATCAGAGCCCCCAACCCCGATATTGACCACATCGGTAATCTTCTTGCCGGTAAAACCGCGCCAGCTGCCTCCACGAACCTGCCCCACGAAATTGCGCATCTGCCCTCGCACAGCATGGACATCATCGACCACATTATGACCATCTACCTCCACCGGCTCTTGCGGACGGCTGCGCAGTGCAGTATGGAGCGCCGCACGCCCCTCCGTGCTATTGAGCGGATCACCACGCAACAGCTGGCTGATCCGCTCGGGAAGTTCCTGCTGGTTGGCCAGGGCAATCAGCTTATTGATAGTCTCCGGCTGAACCCTCTGTTTGGAGTAGTCGAACAGCACCCCATCGAGCTGGATTGAAAAACGGTCAAAGCGGTCGGGATCCTCCACAAACAGATCCCGCAGGTGCTGAGTACCCATCTCCGACACATGGCCCTGTAGCGCCTGCCATGCACTGCTATCTGTTACCAGCGGATTAGCCATTGTTCCCACCAGCATGTTTCTGAATCAACTGCCCTACCTCATCACCAATTTCATTATCTCTCAACGCGTACTCTATATTTGCCCGTACGTATCCAAATTTATATCCACAGTCATAGCTTATACCATCAAAGGTATAGGCATAGACTGACTCCTCCACAATCAAGGCGGCAATTGCATCTGTTAGCTGAATTTCGCCCCCCGCACCACTCTCGGTCGTCTCCAGCAGATCCATCACCTTTGGGGTTAATAGATAACGCCCAACAACAGAGAGTTGCGATGGCGCCTCCGCCGTCGATGGCTTCTCCACCACCCCACTCATCCTCTGCAATTTGCCGCTCTCCCCCTCCTCAAGCGAAACAATGCCATATTTCTCTACCTCATCCAGCGGCACCGTCTCTACGCCAATGATGGCAGAACCCTTTTCACCAAACGCCTTCACCATCTGCGCCATACACCCCTGGCCACCGTTATGGATCAACACATCAGGCAGGATCACCCCAAACGGCTCATCGCCCACTGCATCCCTGGCACAGAGCACAGCGTGCCCAAGCCCAAGCGGCTGGTGCTGGTAGACAACGGAAACAGTGACCCCTTTGGGAAGAATGGAACGCACCTTCTGCAGCAGCTCATCCTTCCCCTTATCCTCCAGAGCAGCCTCAAGCCTGGGGTTCTCCCTAAAGTGCTCTTCCAGGGCACTCTTTTCAGGGTGAGATACCAGAATAATCTCTTCGGCACCAGCCTCCACCGCCTCCTCGACAACATACTGAATCAGCGGCCTATCGACAACCGTAAGCATCTCCTTCGGAATCGCCTTGGTCGCAGGCAAAAAACGAGTCCCCAGACCTGCTACAGGAAAAACATACTTAGTGATTTTCACATCAAATTCTTATAGTTATCAATTAATAGGGATGACATTATCAATCAACCATACAAACCGCAACCATTAAGAAGAGATGATCCAGGCATGGGAGGAGGAGCAGGGTTTGATCCCCGAAGGGGAGGTAGCTCTGCTGTCAACCACCTAAAGTTGGTCGGGGCGAGAGGATTCGATCCCGCAAGGGAGGCGCCGAAGGCAGCCCACCTCCGCTCATCCGAAGTCGCAATTCTACAGGGTTTGAACCACCTAAAGTTGGTCGGGGCGAGAGGATTCGAACCTCCGACCACCGGCACCCCATGCCGGTGCGCTACCAGGCTGCGCTACGCCCCGAATAATAAATGGAGGCTGGAACCGGAGTCGAACCGGTGTACACGGCTTTGCAGGCCGGTGCATAACCACTCTGCCATCCAGCCAAGATGACTTTGGAATTTTGAAAAATTAAGGGGACACATAACTAGTATATGTCCCCTTAACTTTTCCAATAAAATTTGGAGCGGGAAACGAGATTCGAACTCGCGACCCCGACCTTGGCAAGGTCGTGCTCTACCAGCTGAGCTATTCCCGCGTAAGAGTTGGCATATTCTATGCTTTGATTGCCTCCTGTCAACCCCCACTAGTCAAAAAGAGTTAGCCCAAATCCCCAGATAGAAACGTAGGATCAATCTGTTGTGCAGTATTTATGTTTATATCTGGGGATTTGGGGTTAGTCGTCACCTTGTAAAACTGGCCACGCTGCACGCAGATAGATAACCATTGACCACAGAGTCAGCAACATTGCTATATAGAGTAGCACCATACCGACTACTGAGGTCGGAATATCCCCTATAGGCTCTAGATAAAGAAGCATCGAAATAGCAACCATCTGCACTGCGGTCTTTATTTTTCCAATCATTGAGACTGCCACATTGGCACGGCCGCCCATCTCTGCCATCCATTCACGCAGTGCCGAAATCGCAATTTCACGACCAATAATGACAATGGCAGGAATGGCTACCCAGAATGTAGGCATATCACTTACCAATAGCACCAGTGCAGCCGCCACCATCAATTTGTCTGCAACCGGATCCAGGAATGCCCCAAAGGGTGATGTTTGATTGAGTTTTCTTGCCAGAAATCCATCGAGCCAATCGGTCAGTGCCGCAAGCACGAAAATCCCTGCGGCTGCCATTCTCCCCCACTCAGCCGGCAGGTAGAAGGCGATGATGAAGAAGGGGATCAGGATGATCCGCAGCAGTGTAAGAATTGTGGGGACGTTAAGCGTCATTATTCGTGAAATCTATCATAAATCCGCTGAGCAATCTCTTGATTGATCCCTGGCACTGCGGATATATCCTCAACTCCTGCACGCACAATCTCCTGCAGCCCTCCAAAATGGTTGAGTAGTTGTTGTCTTCTCTTCGGCCCCACCCCTGAAATCTCCTCCAAGGGGGAGCGATTTCTCTTTTTGGCGCGACGTTGGCGGTGTCCAGTGATGGCGAAGCGGTGGGATTCGTCCCGGATCTGCTGGATCAGCAGTAGTGCCGGGGAGTCTGCAGGCAGGGTCTGCGCTGCTGCGCCGTCGAGGAAGAGCCTCTCTTGTCCCGCTCTGCGGTCTGGCCCTTTGGCGACCCCCAGTACGGTTACCCCCTCGATCTGGAGCTCTTCCAGTACGCTGCTGGCCTGACTGCACTGCCCCGGACCGCCGTCAATCAGCAGTAGATCGGGGAGCTTTCCCTCCCCTTTGATTAGGCGTGTGTAGCGTCGCTGCAGGGCCTGGCGCATTGCTGCGTAGTCATCCCCACCGGCAATGTCACGAATATTTAAACGTCGATAATCCGATTTGAGCGCCACCCCATCCTCAAAGACCACACAGGAGGCGACGGTCTCCTCCCCCATGGTGTGGCTGATGTCAAAACACTCCATCCGTTGCGGTAGCTGGTGCAGTTTGAGTGCGTCTTGAAGCGCCTCAACCCGGGCAATCGCGCTTGACGCATGTGATAGTCGACTCTGGAGGGCGAGTTCTGCATTTTCCTGTGCCATTTTCATCCAGCGGGTACGATCCCCGCGCAGCTGGTGGCGAATCGAGACTTTGTGGCCTGCGTGGGTGGAGAGCACATCCTGCAGTAGCTCTCGCTGATCTGGCTCTTGAGTCACCAGAATTTCCGCGGGGGCGCTCTGTTCCAGATAGCGTTGGGAGAGGAAGGCGTAGAGAACCTCCGATTCACTTTTGCCTTGTGCATTTTTGGGGAAGTAAGTGCGGTTGCCGAGATTCTGGCCATGGCGAAAATTGAAGAGCTGGATCGATGCACTGCCCCCCTGCATTGCCACTGCCACCACGTCGAGATCTCCACGCTCTCCGCTGATGTACTGTCTCTCTTGTACCCTGCGCAGAGTCGAGATCTGATCTCTGAAGCGGGCTGCCTTTTCGTACTGCAACCCGGATGCTGCCTGCCCCATTTTTGTTATCAGATCATCGACCACCTCACCGCTTTTGCCCTCCAGGAAGAGCACCGCATGGTCTACGTCCTGCCGATACTCTTCGGGGGTAATCAGTCTGGTGCAGGGGGCACTGCAGCGCTGGATCTGATGCTGCAGACAGGGGCGGGAGCGGTTGCGAAAGAAGCCATCCTCGCACTGGCGTACCGGAAAGAGTTTCTGCATCAGCCTCAGGCTTTCGCGCACCGCCCCGGCACTTGGGTAGGGGCCAAAATAGCGCCCCTTGCCATTTCGAGCACCGCGATGGAGTCCGAGCCTGGGGAATTTGGTGTGGGTGGAGAGGTATATGTATGGATAGCTTTTGTCATCCCGCAGCAGAATGTTGTAACGGGGACGGTGTCTCTTGATCAGATTGCTCTCAAGAATCAGTGCCTCATTCTCGGTATGGGTGGTCGTAACCTCAACTGAGGCGACATGAGACATCAACGCCCTGGTTTTTGGGGCTAGTCCACTGCTACGAAAATAGCTGGAGACCCGCTTTTTGAGATTGCGCGCCTTCCCTATGTAGAGGATCTCACCATCCGCATTGAGCATCCGGTAGACGCCGGGGCGTGTGGTTTCGGGCAGGGTTGGCCTCTCCATAAAAATGGATGGTATCACGGTAGACTATGGGTTCAGCAGTAAATAAGGGGAGGTTCCTTAGGTATATGCCCCTTAATTACCGTATCATGTCAAACCATGAGTTCCACAGATAACAGCCTGAAGAGGCTGCATAAGTTGTTGCAGAGTAGTGGTATGACATCCGATAAGCCGGGGCGTTCGCTGCGTCCCAGAAAGGAGTTGCCGGATGATTTTGTCGAGGCGAGTCTGCCGCCACTGAAAAACCGCAAGCCTTGGGGAAAACAACCAACATTCTTTCTCTCCAGGGGTGAGGTCTCCAGCCATCTGCTAAAAAAGGCATACTATATTAACCAGTTAAACAGAAAGGTGATCCCCAGGCTGGGGCTTCCATACTCATCCCATCTGCGGCTGAGCTCAATAAATGCCGAGGGGGTTGCCATTGTCCATGCAGACTCCCCTGCCTGGGCACAACGAGGACGCTTTCTGCAGCAGAATATTCTTGATCTGCTGCATCAGGAGGGGGTGCGCCAGGTTAAGCGGGTGAGGTTGAAAGTCCGCTTCTCCAGCGAGCCACCACCACCCGAGATAATCACTGCAAAACAGGCCTCTACCAAGGTGGCGGAACAGCTCTCTCGCCAGGCACGCTCTATCAAGGGGGAGCTGGGGCAGTCGATGCAGCGCCTATCCAACACGCTACTTCGCAATCGACAGCGGGGAGGCAAATAGGGGGCACTAGCCCGTTCTGGTGAAATATTCGGGCTAAGGTATAATGGCGCTTTTTTTCAGGGAAGAAGAGCTATGTCTAAAGCAGAAGATGGTAATACCGTAAAGATACATTACACAGGGACTCTGGAGGATGGATCCCAGTTCGACTCATCGGAGGGTAGAGAGCCTCTAGAATTCACTATCGGCAGCGGCCAGGTTATTCCAGGCTTTGACAAGGCTTGCTGTGGAATGGTGGTTGGAGAGAGCGTTACTGTAACCCTTGCTCCAGAGGATGCCTACGGAGAGCATAACCCGGAGATGATCGCACAGGTTGATCGCTCGATGATGCCAGATGATCTGGAGCCTGAGGTTGGAATGCCGATGAATGCATCTGGACCAAACGGTGAGACTCTAAATTTCGTCATCACCGCATTCGATGATGAGACGGTTACCGTAGATGGCAATGCCCCACTAGCCGGCAAGGCCCTGACCTTTGCAATCGAGATGGTTGAGATTAGTGAGGGACCGTCTGAAGGAGAGTCTTCCGAGCAGGAAGCTGCTGAATAGATTCAAAACAGATGAGTCAACTCCAGGATGAGATCGGCAAACGGCGGACGTTTGCCATCATCTCACACCCCGATGCGGGTAAAACAACCATTACCGAGAAGCTGCTGCTGTTCGGAAAGCTGATTCAGCAGGCCGGTACCGTCAAGGGGCGTGGCTCTGATCGTCACGCCACCTCGGACTGGATGGAGATGGAGAAGGAGCGTGGCATCTCGGTCACCACTTCGGTGATGCAGTTCCCTTATAAAGAGCGGATGGTAAATCTGCTCGATACCCCGGGGCATGAGGATTTCTCGGAGGATACCTATCGCACCCTGACTGCGGTTGACTCTGCATTGATGGTGATTGATGGTGCCAAGGGTGTTGAGCCTCGCACAATCAAGCTAATGGAGGTATGCCGACTGCGTACTACCCCCATTCTCACCTTTATCAACAAGATGGATCGTGATATCCGTGACCCCATTGAGCTGCTGGATGAGGTGGAGGAGATTCTTAACATAAAGTGTGCCCCCATCAACTGGCCGATCGGTATGGGCAAAGAGTTCAAGGGGATCTATCAGCTCGACAGAGACCGCACCATTCTCTACCAGAAGGGTCAGGGCCATACCATTCAGGATGAGCAGATAATTGAGGGGCTGGACAATCCGGCACTGGATGAGGCGATCGGCAGCCTGGCTGATGATCTGCGTGAGGAGCTGGAGCTGGTGCAGGGGGCGAGCCACCCATTTGATCTGGATGAGTATCTGGCCGGGAGTCTCACCCCTGTCTACTTTGGTACTGCACTGGGCAATTTTGGGGTCAAGGAGATGCTGGATGGCTTTGTGGAGATTGCCCCCACTCCTCAATCGCGTGACACAGAGGATCGAACTGTCACTCCGGATGAGGAGAAGTTCACCGGCTTTGTCTTCAAGATCCAGGCCAATATGGATCCAAAACATCGTGACCGGATCGCCTTTATGCGGGTCTGTTCAGGAAAATTCCAGCAGGGGATGAAGCTACGCCATAGCCGCATCAACAAGGATATTGCAGTCCCCAATGCCCTCACCTTTCTGGCCGGTGACCGCTCCCACACGGATGAGGCGTGGCCGGGGGATATTATCGGGCTCCATAACCACGGCACCATTCAGATTGGAGATAGCTTCAGTCAGGGGGAGTCACTACGTTTTACCGGCATCCCCCACTTTGCCCCGGAGCTCTTCCGTCTGGTTCGGCTCAAGGATCCGCTAAAGAACAAACAGCTACAGAAAGGGCTGCAGCAGCTATCCGAAGAGGGGGCGACCCAGCTCTTTATGCCTCTTAATAACAACCACCTTATTCTAGGCGCTGTCGGCATACTGCAGTTTGATGTGGTTGCCCACCGACTTAAACATGAGTACAAGGTGGAGGCGATCTATGAGAATGTCTCGGTTGCAACTGCACGCTGGGTCGAGTGCGAGGATGGGGTTGAGCTGGAGCGATTTAGAAAAAGAGCTAGTGACAACCTGGCGATTGATGGTGGCGGCAACCTCACCTATCTGGCACCAACCAGGGTCAACCTTGATCTGACTATAGAGCGTTGGCCAGAAGTTGAGTTCCACCCAACCAGAGAGCATTAGTTTTATCTATATGCGGATAAATAACTACTATTTTACTATCCAAGGATTTTCTTTATAATGGGCGCAAATGTTGAGGAGATACAACTCCGATTCAAAATTTTTAACCATTTTTTAATTTTAAGTTTAAAGGAAAATATCATGAAAAAAATTATTGCTACTATCGCTCTTGTTGCTGTTGCTTCTAGCGCTTCTGCTTTCTTCGGTGGATCTGACGACAACCAGTCTGGTTACGGAACTGGTTCTGCTGACGGTGCTTTCGACGGAAAGGGTCGTGGTGCTGGTAAGGGAAATGCTGACGCAGAGGGTAACTTCAGCATGACTATCAACGCTTCTGGTAAGGGTTCTTCTAACATGGAAGCTGACATGGACGCTGCTGAGAATGCACGCATGAACGGTACTACTGACGTTCGCACTGAGAACACTCCTGCTTACTACGGAGCTCCTGTAGCTAAGTAAGAAGAGTACTCTTCGTATAAAAAAACCCCGTACATTTATGTATGGGGTTTTTTTTGTTTAAAAGATAATAAAGATCTATATTATATAAACACTGCATATTTATCAGATAGTTATCCTGCGCACAAAACGACCTATCGTCATAAGTATTTTTATTGACTTATAAATTATTGCTTCTGTATTATTCAATAACTTTCTTATATACTTGCAGACAGTTGTTAAGGGGAGTTCCTCCGAGACAGAATTTTTATAGAAGGCCAGCCTGGTTGGCCAATTTTTGAAAGGAAAATATCATGAAAAAGATTATTGCTACTATCGCTCTTGTTGCTGTTGCTTCTAGCGCTTCTGCTTTCTTCGGTGGATCTGACGACAACCAGTCTGGTTACGGAACTGGTTCTGCTGACGGTGCTTTCGACGGAAAGGGTCGTGGTGCTGGTAAGGGAAATGCTGACGCAGAGGGTAACTTCAGCATGACTATCAACGCTTCTGGTAAGGGTTCTTCTAACATGGAAGCTGACATGGACGCTGCTGAGAATGCACGTTTCAAGGGTGACTCTGATGTTCGCACAGAGAGCCGTCCTTACTACTACGCTCCTGTAGCTCCTGCTGCACAGTAAGACACAGTTTTACTGAGTTTAGTAAAAACCCTGTACGATCTGATCGTACAGGGTTTTTTTATCGATTATTTTTTTGCCCGTTATGAGTATTACGGGTAGCGATTTCACAGATAATCTCGTAGAATTGCGCGCACATCTGGAGAGGTGACAGAGCTGGTTGAATGTACCGGTCTTGAAAACCGGCGTAGGTTAATAGCCTACCCAGGGTTCGAATCCCTGCCTCTCCGCCAATTGATCTTATTTTTCATTTAGTTACAGAATAAAATAGTTTTTACCCAACAAAAAGCCCATCATATGAAATATGGTGGGCTGTTTTTATGGCGCCCGAAAACTCTATTATATAGTTACGGGCTATTGTTAAATCACCTCTACTCCATCTCTCTCTGAATTTTCACAAACACGCCTCAATCGAATTGCCGCGTCACTGAATACAAGACCAAGAAAATGTCTCGATCTCCAGGCCCCGCTAGAGGTTTATGAGAAGATCGTGGCAGTTTTGTCTTCTACTGTATCTCGGCCCCCGAACTGCCGGATCTTCTGAACCGTTTTGAGAAGTGGGTTACAGAGAGCTGAGACAGTCTCTCTAGTGCTCACCTTTGGTTTTACGTATCCCGGCAATTCGATTCCCCTGCTTTTGGGGGCCACCCATGGGAAAAAGGTCATGAAGATAACGATTATTTCCATGCTCCTTGCCCCACACCTTGGCAAAGTGCTTAATCATTTTTCTCACCTCAATCTGCACCCCATGCTCGTCATAGTGGTCTCGAATCAAGTTAATAACATCCCAGTGCTCATCGGTTAACGCCTCAATCCCCTCCTTCTTCGCCTGAGCAGTCGCAAACCCCTCTGACCACTGATCAAGATCCTGGATATACCCCTCCTGGTCCGTTGCAATCTCCTTACCATCCACGTTGACATACTCAACCCGAATTGCTGTTGGATTTGTGTTCATTGCCATCATTAATACCCTATTTTTTCTCAAAAAAAAGCTGGGGGTGCAGATTAATCAGCACATCCCCCAGCCCACAGAACTATTACAACACCACCGTATCAAGATAGATACAGATCCTAGTTCATCATCACTTTTTTGGCCCGAACGATCTGGTAAGCACGTCCCAGATAGGTGAGTGGAACACTCCAGACGTGAACCAAACGAGTAAATGGGAAGACCAGGAATATTGTCATACCAAAGAACATATGGATCTTGTAGGCACCCGATACACCGGCAATCAGACTAGGATCAACGCTCAATGTTGCAATGCTCTTCACATAATCCGCAAGAACCAGCATCGTCGTCACATCCCCCTCAGCAGCATGGTGCAGTGAACCAGGAATGGTATTCAACCCCAGCGCAGCCGTTGCCAACAGCCAGATGATAACGAAGTTATCCCGTTTACGGCTTACTGCCTTCACTCTCGCATTGGTCATACGACGATTAACCAGTATTGCCGCACCCACAAGCGCCATTCCACCAAACAGAGCACCCGCATAAATCGCAATGTACTGATGTTGCACATCGGTAGCAACCATCTGCCACCAACTATGGGGTAGCAACATACCCGCTGCATGTCCAAAGAAGATCCCCAGGATCCCCACATGAAACAGGTTACTCCCCAACCACATCCCTTTATTGCTCAGTAACTGACTGGAATCCGCTTTCCAGGTGTACTGCTCACGATCAAAACGTATCCAACTGCCCAGAATAAAGACTGTTCCAGCCAGATAGGGATAAACACCAAAAATAAAATCATGTAATGTCATTTCCTGCTCCTTTAAGCGGCTTTAACCAATTGACCACGGTTCTCGACCATACGAACCAACTTTGCATACGGGCTGTCGGCCTTCTCCAGATTATCTGCGAGGATCGCAAGGATCTTCCCAACGTCTGCCAGGAAGAAGCGGCACTCATCCTCTCCCAGTGTGGAGACATACTCCAACAACAGAGGCAGATAATCAGGAATCTCCCCATCCTTCATCTCAAGACCGTTGGCCTTGAAATGCTCGGTCAGGTCGATCAATGCCGGACCACGATCACGACTGTCACCATGAATATGGTGGGTCATATGAAGATCATGCTCAGGAACCATATCAAAGGTCTGTACATAGACCTGCTGGATTCCAGTCAAGTCATGAAGCTGTAGCCAGCTGATAAACTCACGTAGCGCCTTACCCTCACTTCTGTTGATCTCAGAGTCACTATCGATCACCTCCGTGATCTCCGATAGATGATTCATCAGCTCAGGCGTTGGATAATCCAACAAGCGAGCCAGTACTGTATAAAGTTTCATCTCTAACTCTCCTTATTAAGATTTTCTGCTTTTGGGTGGAGCCACGATAGCCATCGGGGTGACCGTCTTCTTGCGAGGAACCGGGAACAGAGAGAGTCCTCGTCCAGAATCTTCGCCCTGCCCACTGGTGTTACCACCAGAGAAACCATTCTGCCCCTGGAACCCGTAAGGGTCATCAAGACGTAGCTCCTCATGAGAGGTCGGAATCACAAAGCGATCTTCATAGTTGGCAATACCAAGATATTGGTACATCTCCTCTGCCTGCTCAACCGTGAGACCCGCAGTCTTCAATGCATCCGCCCCTTCACCATCCTCAACCGCCTTCATACGCTGATGGCTACGCATCGCCAATAGACGACGGATCGCATCGGTAACCGGCTTCTCATCCCCTGCCGTCAACAGATTGGCAAGGAACTTGGTTGGGAATCGCAGTGCATCCACCGTTGGAATCACACCATCGGCCTCAGTTGGCAGGTTACCCTGGTCAATCTGTCCCTGTACTGGCGACATTGGGGGCACATACCACATGCTAGGCAGGGTGCGATACTCTGGATGGAGCGGGAAGGCGATCTTCCAATCCACCGCCATCTTGTAGACAGGTGAGTTTTGCGCCGCATCAATCCAGGATTGAGGTATACCATCTGCCAATGCCTGCTTAATCACCTCTGGATCGTTTGGATCCATAAAGGTGTTCAGGTGATCCTGATAAAGATCGGTCTCTACTGGGGTACCGGCTGCATCACTAATGCGATCTGCATCATAGAGCATCACACCCATATAACGGATACGACCTACACAAGACTCCGCACAGGCCGTCGGCATGCCAGACTCAATGCGAGGATAACAGAGGATACACTTCTCTGATTTACCCGACTCCCAGTTGTAGTAGATCTTCTTGTAGGGGCATGCACTCACGCACATGCGCCAGCCACGACAACGATCCTGATCCACCAGAACCACCCCATCCTCATCACGCTTATAGAGCGCGCCGGATGGGCAGCTGGCCACACAGGCCGGGTTCAGACAGTGGTTACAGAGGCGAGGCAGATACATGTGGAATGTATTCTCAAACTCTGAATACATCTGCTTCTGAATCCCCTCGAAGTTCTTATCCTGTGAACGCTTCTCGAACTCACCCGCCAGATCATCCTCCCAGTTCGGTCCCCAAGTAATCTTGTCCATGGTCTCACCGGTAATCTGGGAGAGTGGACGCGCTGTAGGCGCCGCCTCAGAGAGAGGTTTGTTCTGCAGTTTGGGGTAGTCATAGTCGAATGGCTCGTAGTAGTCATCCACCTCTGGCATGTCCGGGTTGGCAAAGATGTTCAGCAGTTTGCTGGCACGACCACCGGCCTTCAGCTCCAGCTTGCCATTCTTGTTGACCCAACCACCTCGCCATCTCTCCTGGTCTTCCCACATCTTGGGGTAACCAATACCGGGTTTAGACTCGACGTTATTGAACCAGGCGTACTCAACCCCTTTACGGTTCGTCCAGATGTTCTTACAAGTTACTGAACAGGTATGACAACCAATACACTTGTCGAGGTTCAGTACCATTGCAATTTGTGCACGTATTTTCATGTTTTATTCTCCTATTGTGCTGACGATACTGACGCGATTAGTTATTGATGCCTGGAGGGTTTTTCTTCGCCTCCCGCTCTGGCGTCAACGGACGCTCTAACCAATCCACATCCTGATCCTCGATCTTATGGACAATGACATGTTCATCACGATTCGAACCCACCGTACCGTAGTAGTTGAATGCATAAGATAGCTGTGCATAACCACCAATCATATGGGTGGGTTTGGGTACCGTACGGGTCACACTATTGAGAATTCCGCCACGTTTTCCTGTGGTATTGGAACCAGGAACGTTAACGTTCTTCTCCTGAGCGTGATACATGATGGCCATTCCATTAGGAACACGTTGTGAGACCACAACACGAGCAACGGTTGCACCGTTGTCATTCACCGCCTCAACCCAATCGTTATCCTTGAGCCCAATCGACCGTGCATCCTCCTCAGAGACCCAGAAGTAAGGGCCGCCGCGGAACAGGGTCAACATTCTCAGGTTATCCTGATAGGTGGAGTGAATGCCCCACTTGGAGTGTGGCGTAATCCAGTTCAGCACCAGATGAGGTTTACCCTTGACCGCTTCAGGCACATTCTTGTGCGCCTGCAGATCCACTGCCGGTTTGAAGGCACAGAACCCCTCACCAAAGTCGAGCATCCACTCATGATCCTGATAGAACTGGGCACGCCCAGTCAGCGTACGTAGAGGGATATGCTCATGCAGGTTGGTGTAACAGGCATTGTAGCTGACCTCTTCCGACTCAATACCAGACCAGGTGGGCGCGGTAATAATCTTGCGTGGCTGAGCCACAATGTCATGATAGGTGATCTTCTCATCCTGACGCCCTCTGTAGAGATGGCTATGGTCCACACCGGTCTTCTTAGACTGGGCACTCCACGATTTATGCGCCACCTCACCATTGGTCTCTGGTGCCATCCGCATCACTGCATCACAGACATGAACATCCTCGGAGAGTGAAGGCATCCCCTTACTGATCCCCTCCTCTTTGATTACACCATTGAGAGAGGCGAGCTCTTCCAGCTCCTTATCGGTATTCCAGTCTATCCCCTTGATGGTATTACCCAACTTGTTCATCAGGGGTCCAAGCGCAATGTACTTGGCATAGGTGTTGGGATAGTCACGCTCCACCACCTTGAAGATCGGTGCGGTCTTGCCCGGAATCAGATCACAATCACCCTTCTTCCAGTCCTTGACCTCACCAAACGGTTGCGCCAGGGCCATTGCGGTATCGTGTTGCATTGGCAGTGCGACCACATCCTTCTGGGTACCGAGATGGGTCTCCGCCAGTTCAGAGAACTTCTTGGCAATGGTTTTAAAGATCTGCCAGTCTGATTTAGACTCCCATGCAGGATCCACCGCCTTACCCAGTGGGTGGATGAAGGGGTGCATATCTGTGGTGTTCAGATCCGCCTTCTCATACCAGGTCGCTGTTGGCAGAACCATGTCGGAGTAGGCACCAGTAGAGTTGAGGCGGAAGTTGATATCCACCATCAGATCCAGTTTTCCGGTTGGAGACTTCTCTCTCCACTTGATCTCCTGACAGGCAGCACCCTCAGTACCCTCACTCATGACACCATTCTGTGCGCCGAGCAGGTGCTTGAGGAAGTACTCATGCCCCTTGGAGGAGCAACCAATCAGGTTGGAACGCCATACAAACAGGTTACGTGGATGGTTCTCTTCCGCATCGATATCCTCGTAGGCGAAGTTGATCTCACCCGCCTTCAGCTTCTCAGCCAGATAGCTGGATACACCCGCCTCATCGGTTGCGCCGGCTGCCTCTGCCTCCTTGACGATCTCAATCGGATTCTTGTCAAAGTGCGGCATGGATGGGGTCCATCCAAGACGCTGTGCGACCACATTGTAGTCACCCAGCTGGTAACCCTTATAACGACCCTTTGCGGTAGAAGCTAACAATCCATCGGCCTCAACCCGCTCATAACGCCATTGATCGGTATGGAAATACCAGTAGGTGGTCGAGGCGGTATGGCGCGGTGGACGGTGCCAATCGAGACCAAAGGCAATCGGTGCCCAGCCCGCCTGTGGACGGAGTTTCTCCTGACCCACATAGTGTGCCCAACCACCACCAGACTGACCCACGCAACCACAGATGTGGAGCAGGTTCATGATCCCACGATAGTTCATATCGTTGTGGTACCAGTGGTTGATTGCCGCACCCAGAATCACCATCGACTTACCACGGGTCTTCGAGGCGTTGTCGGCAAACTCACGACCGGTACGCTCCAGATCCGCAGCAGGCACGCCAGTTACCTTGGCCGCCCATGCAGGAGTATAAGGTACAGACTCATCAGAGTAATCTTTTGCCAGGTTATCACCCAGACCACGATCAATACCGTACTGAGCAACCTGCAGATCAAACACGGAGGTGACATAGACCTCTTCACCCGAGGCCAATTTCAGCTTGCGTGCCGGGATATTGCGAACCAGGCTGTCGCCATCTTCCGGAGTAAAGTGTGGGAAGGTAACCTCAACCACATCATCCTTGCTATCGATACAGCTCAACTCAGCCTCGGTCTCTCTGCCGTGGGCCTGTTCAAGAATGTTCCACTTACCCTCTTCACCCCAACGGAATCCTACAGAACCGTTCGGCGCAACAAAGGCGTTGCTCTTCTTGTCAAAAACAATGGTCTTCCACTCCGGGTTGTTGGACTCGCCCATGTTGTTGTCAAAGTCAGAGGCGCGTAGGAAACGTCCGGTAACCAGCCTGTCGCCCTGCTTCTCCAGAATGACCTGCATCGGGAAGTCGGTAAAGCTACGTGCATACTCTGTAAAGTATGGATCCTGCTGATTGATATGGAACTCTTTCAGTGCCACATGGCCCATCGCCAGGAATGCAGCAGAGTCTGTACCCTGCTTGACCGGCATCCAGAGGTCGGCAAACTTCACATACTCTGCATAGTCCGGCGCCATCGACACAATCTTGGTACCGTTGTAACGGGACTCCACCGCAAAGTGGGCATCCGGGGTACGGGTCATCGGCAGGTTGGCACCACAGACAATAATGTATTTTGAGTTATACCAGTCTGCGGACTCCGGTACATCGGTCTGTTCACCCCAGACCTGCGGTGAGGCAGGGGGCAGATCACAGTACCAGTCATAAAAAGAGCCAACTCCAGCACCTATTAGGGAGAGGTACCTGGAGCCAGCCGCATAAGAGATCATCGACATCGCCGGGATTGGGGAGAATCCGTAGATCCGGTCCGGTCCCCACTTCTTGATGGTGTGGATATTGGCCGCTGCTATCATCTCAACCATCTCATCCCACTCTGCGCGAACAAATCCGCCCAGTCCACGAACGCCGACATAGCTTTCACGCTTTGCAGGGTCATTCTGAATCGCTGCCCATGAGTCCACAGGATCCTTACCGCTTGCACGCTCTCTGCGGTAGAGGTCGACCAGTCGTCCTCTCACCAATGGATACTTGATCCGATGCGGGCTATAGAGATACCAGGAGAACGAGGCGCCACGCTGACACCCTCTGGGCTCATGGTTGGGCAGATCATCACGGGTACGGGGATAGTTGGTCTGCTGCATCTCATAAGCAACCAGACCATTCTTGACAAAAATCTGCCAGGAACAACCACCGGTACAGTTCACACCATGGGTAGATCGAACCACCTTGTCATGACGCCAGCGATTACGATAGGTATCCTCCCACTGACGATCATCCGTTGTGGTAATGCCGTGCCCTTTTGAGAAGGTATCCTTGACTTTGCCAAAATATCTCAGACGATCAAGAAAATGACTCATACAAAACTCTCCTTTAAAAATTAGTTGGAGCTAGATTGATTTAGAACAGGACAACCCATCTGCAGATCTATGTTGGGTTTGGTTAATCTGCGCAGAAGTATGCGTGGGTTGCCCTGAATTTTTTCCTTTACGGGTTATCAAACTCTCTCTTCGGACCGAGGTAGTACCACCAGTTCAATACCAGACAGACCGTATAGAAGATGGCAAATCCATAGAGTGCATTCTCAGGTGTCGCTGCCTTGATCTGCTCACCAAACACCTTAGGGATAATGAAGGCGCCATAGGCCGCCACTGCTGAGGTCCACCCCAGTACAGGGCCTGCCTGCTCTTTATCAAACACCATTGCAATAGTACGGAAGGTAGAACCATTACCAATTCCTGTTGCTGCAAACAGAATCAGGAAGAGGATAAAGAATGGGAAGAAGAACTCCTCAGGGGTTGCAGACTGGTAGGCCGCTGCGAGGAAATAGGCAACACCCAATGCACTACCAATCATGGTCAAGGAGACATATTGTGTCACCTTGGCTCCACCCATCTTATCTGCCATCCAGCCGCCAATGGGGCGAATCAGCGCGCCAATAAAGGGGCCCATCCAGGCATACATCAGTGCTGAGGGGCCATTTGGATTGGCCACATCATGCATCATGGCGCCATCGGCACCCATGACATGGGTGAAACCGAAGACCACCTTGATCGCCAAAGCAAAACCGGCAGAGTAACCAATAAAGCTTCCGAAAGTCATGGTGTAGATGATGCTCATCACCCATGTGTGCTTGTTCTCGAAAATCTTGAACTGGCGTTTCAGATTGGGCTTGATATCCCCCGGGAGCAGTTTCAGAATCTGGACCGTCATAAACAGGATACCTGCAATAACCGGCCATTTCGCCCACCCTGGTGCACCGATTCCTGTTGGATCAGGAAGAATGACATAGAGTCCAGCCGCTGCTGTCATAAATCCAATGCCCAGCATCATGGTAATCATTGAGAAGGCACCAATCGGAGAGGGCAGATGCGGGGTGACATGGTCCACCTTGAGGTTATTCATCCCGAACCAGCCGGCAAAGGCCAGTGGAATCAGGAAAACCAGCCAGATAAACCCGGCATTATGGATGTAGGTGTCAGAGCCTGCCGGAATCTTGCCAATCAGGGTTCCAGAGGAGGTCACCAACGTCATTGGATCACCACCAAAGATTCCGAAGGTCATCACCAGAGGAACCAGAATCTGCATAGTGGTTACCCCTGCATTTCCCAGCCCTGCATTCAGCCCCAGCGCCAACCCCTGCTGCTTCTTGGGAAAGAAGAAGCTGATATTTGACATTGAGGAGGCGAAGTTACCCCCACCAAAGCCAGAGAGGAATGCCAGAATCTGGAATACCCAGAGTGGAGTCTCCTTATCCTGCAGCGCAAGACCTGCACCAATGGCCGGTATCATCAATAGTGCGGTACTAAAGAAGATGGTATTTCGACCACCCGCAATACGTATAAAAAAGCTGCTGGGGATTCGCAGTGTTGCACCGGTCAGACCGGCAATGGCCATCAGGGTGAAGAGCTCCGGTTTTGCAAAGGGGAACCCCAAGTTGAGCATCTGCACGGTGATGATGCCCCAGTAGAGCCATACCGCAAAGCCATTTAACAGACTGGGGATCGAGATCCAGAGATTTCTGTTTGCGATCCTTTTTCCCTCCGACTCCCAGAACTGTTCGTTTTCCGGGTCCCACTTGGTGATATCCGACATTACTGTCTCCTTATCGTTAATAAAATAGTAAAACGCTAAAAATTAAATTTGAATAACTAACTACACAATCTGAATGGGCTACTCCAGAGACTCACTCGGAAGTGTCCCCTCCATTCGCTGTCGCTTCAACCGCTCTGCCTCCTGCCTGGCCTTCTCACGCGCAGAGGTATAGCTGTTATAGAACTGCTCGATAATCTCGGACTGCTCTACTGCTGCCCTGGCAGTGGCATAGGACTCCAGATCCTCATGGGACTGCTCATACTCACGCATCACATGATCCCTTGCTAATAAAGCATCCTGTCGCTGCTTATCTTTTGCGAAGGTATAGTGCATCCAGACCAGTGAGACCGAGGTGGCACCATAGAGCAGCATAAAGACCACACTGTTGATACCGGTAAAGTCGATCAACGCACCGAACATGATCGGTAGCAGAAAGCCACCCATGCCACCCGCCAGTCCAACAATGCCTGAGGCGACACCGATATTGTCTGGATACTCATCGGAGAGGAACTTGAAGACCGAGGCCTTTCCAAATCCCCAGGCGATACCGACAACAAACAGTAGACTGGTGAATACCCAGACATTGAGACCGACACCCACAACCACACTACCGGTAGTGGTCTTGATCACCATCTCTGTCTGTGGATAGGACATCAGGAAGAGGCAGACCCAGGAGATCCACATTACCCACCAGGTCACCTTGTAGGCACCATATTTATCCGAGAACCAGCCGCCCAGCGCGCGAATAACCCCGGATGGCAACACAAAGACTGCCGCAAGGAGCGCTGCAGTGGTCAGATCAAAGCCATACTCTGCAATGTAGTACTTGGTCATCCACAGAGAGAGCCCCACAAACCCACCAAACACCAACGAGTAGTACTGCATGTACTTCCAGATCTTGGGGTCGCCCAACATCTTCAGCTGATCGGCAATCGTGATATGGCTCCCTACCTTATGCTCAGGATCCTCATAGGTGAACATCCAGTAGAGCACAACAACGACAAACATGGCGACAGCATAGACCTTGGGTACCATCTCCCAGCCATAGGCCACCACCAGTGAGGGGGCAACAAACTTGGTCAGTGCAGCACCTGCGTTACCGGCACCAAAGATACCCATGGCAAAGCCCTGCTTCTCCTTGGTAAACCAGCGTGCGGTGTAGGCGATACCCACCGAGAACGAGGCGCCTGCGATACCCACAAACAGCCCCAATACAATAAACTGCCAGTATTCGGTCGCCTCACTGATAAACCAGAGTGGCAAAATCGTAGCCAGCATCAACAGAAAGTAGACAATCCGTCCACCAAATTTGTCTGTCAACATGCCCACCGGCAGTCGGGTGATCGATCCAGTCAGGATCGGGGTTGCGATCAGGATTCCAAACTGGGTCTCACTGAGCGTCAACAGCTCCTTGATCGGAATTCCGATGATGGAGAACATCACCCATACCGCAAAACACGCGGTAAAGGCAAAGGTGTTCATGGTGAGTACTGAAAGCTGCTGGGCTCTAAAACTTGGCATCTCGATTCCTCTCTTAGCTACTGCAGAAAATAGTGCTGAACCTGCTATGGAGTGTGCAATCTATCGATGCAGTGCTATCTATGCAATAGCCTGTAGGGAGGGGTAGAGCCTACTATTCTCTCTAAATACCACCAAGGTGGTATAGAGTGGTAAATAACTATCTACCTGTATATATTGATATTCATAGTAGATGTTATACGATAGTAGCCAGCCTAACCGCTCAAGAACACATTAGGTGGTATCCCCTTTTCCTGAAGCTCTATTGCTCCCCACACAACAAATAACAGACATATGTCAACTCAACCAAAAGAGCAGTCCCTTATTCTTCGTTTTGGTCTTGCGCTAGGGGGAATCGTACTGCTGACATTCATCAGCATGCTCAGCTCAATTTTTATCTCTGAATCAATCACCGGAATGGCGAGTGCAATCAACCAGGCGGGCTCTCTTCGGATGAAATCATTCCAGATTGCAACTGACCTGGTCTACAAGAATGCCGGCACCACCACCGAACCGAGCCCATCCGCTCCCGGGGACCTCTTCTCCAGCCATGTCCACAACTTTGATTCACGGCTTCACCATCCCAGTATCCGGTCATCCGTCCCAAAGGATCCGAACAGCCAAATCAACCAGACCTACCAGGAGGTTGTTCGGGTATGGCAGTATCAGATCAAACCCATACTGTTTGTTTATGAAAAAATGGAGGACCCCTCCTACTTTCCGGGAAGAGAGGGTGACGCCCAGTGGGATGCATTGACAAAGACCTCACGAAACCTGATCCGGCAGCGCTATATGGGTCTTGTCAGCTATTTTGTCCGTAAGATTGACAGCATGGTAAAAGAGCTGGAGCTGGAGATGGAGGAGAAGATCAAGACGCTTCACCTCATCGAGTCGAGCAGCCTGTTTATTGCCATTGCCATTGTTCTGATGATCATGATTTTTCTCTACTCCAGGATTCTCACCCCTCTGCAAACTCTGATGACGGCAACACAAAAGATCCGAGAGGGTGATTTCAGCTACCAGGCATCGGTGAGTGGAAACAATGAACTCACTCGACTGGTAAACACCTTCAATGCGATGTCTACCGAGCTCTCTAAAACCTACATTGATCAAGAGAGGGAGATCCATGAGAAGACGGAGGATCTGAAACAGAAAAAGAACACCATGGAGCTGCTCTACAACACCTCCAGCATTCTTGCCCAGAACCCCACAAGCTCCAGAAGCTACGAGAGAATTCTTGAGAAAATAGACCAACTTCTCAACATCAAGTCCGGGCTGATCTGCCTCTCCGATGCCAGCGCCATGAGGGGGCATGTCCTCGCCTCCAATCTGCGGGATCACCACTGTAGTGCAGGTTGCAAAGGGTGCTTCTCATCAACCGAAAACAGTGGCAGTGAATTTGTGACCCCCATCAAAGACCGTAACCGCTCTCGTTCTTACGGCCTGTTGATGCTGAAACCCGATGGAAAGCAGCTGGATGAGTGGCAAACCTCCACCATCCAGATGATCTCAGAGCAGATTGGGGCCGCAATCACCATTGCTCGTGGCACCATCAAAGAGAAGGAGAACATTCTTAACCATGAACGGAGCAGTATTGCCCGTGAGTTACATGACTCCTTAGCACAATCACTCTCCTACCTGAAAATTGAGGTTAGTCGCATCCAAAAACACCTCTCGGAGATCGAGAACAGTGAAGTGGCCCAGACCATTGCGACAGATATTCGTACCGAACTTAATAATGCCTACCGTCAACTCCGTGAACTGCTCACCACCTTCAGACTCTCCATCGGGACCGATGAACTGGGCAATACCATCAAACAGTCAATTGAGGATTTCAGGCAACGGGAAGACGTGAAGATCATGCTGGATATCCGTCTGGGTGATTGCAGGGTCAACCCCCATGAGGCCATCCATCTGGTCTATATCCTTCGTGAGGCCCTGAATAATGTACACAAGCATGCAGAGGCCTCCAATGTCTGGGTCGAACTGCGCTGCACACCCACCAAGGCGATCACTCTAACCATTCAGGATGATGGCATTGGTGTGGACGAAAATCTGATCCGCCAAGGGCACTTTGGCCTCTCCATCATGCAAGAGCGTACAACCGCATTGAATGGGGTCTATAAGATCAGCAGACGCAATGGGAGTGGCACCACTGTTGAGATCAATTTTACCCCCGTAGAACACCATGAACCAACTGGAGACATCACCGCGTGGATCAACCAAACCTAATCACCCTCATCATTATTGATGACCACCCCCTGTTTCGCAAAGGGGTCAGGAATCTGCTCTCCATGAACCCCCGATTCTCCGTGGTTGGGGAGGCTGCAAATGGAAATGAAGGTATCCGGCTTGCCGCTGAGACAAAACCCGATCTGATCCTACTTGATATCGACATGAAAGGGATGAACGGAATTGAGACATTGAAACTTCTCAAGCAGGATAACCTCCCCTCAAAAGTCATCATGCTGACAGTCTCAAACCATGAGTCCAACGTCCTTGATGCGTTACGCAGTGGTGCGGATGGTTACCTGCTGAAAGATATGGAGCCGGAAGATATCCTGGAAAAAATTGAGCAGGCTGCTGACGGGCAGACCGTCATTAGTGAACAGTTGACCACACTATTGGCAAAGTCAATTCGTGATGATCATCTATCGCCCCACTCCTCTGCAGAGGCAAACCTGACCAACCGTGAAGCTGAGATTCTACGGCTGGTTATGGATGGCATGAGCAACAAGGTTGTTGCGCGTCAATTAGATATCTCTGACGGTACCGTCAAGGTCCACATGAAACATATCCTGAGAAAGTTACAGCTAAAAACCCGTGTTGAAGCCGCTATATGGGCAATTAAAAATCTGGATGATGAGTAGTATCTTGATAGAAGGGATTCTTCTCACGTAACACCCCAACAGCCATCGCAATAGAGAGCAGAATGATCGCATTCAAAAAGACTGGAACCACCATAAAGGCATAACCCAGATTCTCAATCTGTTGGCTCCCGATCGCGGCAGTCACTGCTGTGGCCCCACCGGGCGGGTGCATACACCGCAGGACGTGCATCAACACCATCGCTACAGCAATGGCGACAGATGAAGCGAGCAGGGGGCTATCAATCAGAAGCAGACAGCTGATCCCGACAAATGCAGAGGTGATGTGTCCTCCAACCAGATTCCATGGCTGTGAAACCGGGCTGTGGGGCAGGGCAAAGATCAGCATTGCGGAGGCCCCGGTAGAGGCGAGAATCATTGGCACATGGTCCTCCTCCAGAATGGTGTAACTCATAAAAGAGGCCAACAGGGTCGCAATAAAGGCGCCAATCACCGAGAAGGTTGCCTCCCTATTGTTCATTCCACACATCATCTCGTTTTATCCCCTCCCCCAAGCGTCTCAGTTTAATGCGGTAACTGGTAGTAACCATCCTCTTGCAGAAAACGCTTCGCCTCTTCCGGATCCAGCTCCTCAATGGGTCTGGCAAGGTGGTAGGCAGGCTCAATGGGTGCCTCATTCAGCCTGACCGTCCCTGAATCCACCAAACGCTCCACCACAGAGAGAATGGTACGCTCCAACTCTGCCGGTGGCTGCTCCATATACTGCCCCCGAAGGTGGCCGATCAATTCGCCCACGGTATGCTGCCCATCGGCCAGCATAAAGACGGTGGCTAACCAGGGCTCCAGGCTGACGGTTTGCTTTGGATCACGCTTGTCCACCAGCGCAACCTCACCATCCCCCCCAGTCAGCCTGGTATAGGCATTATTGCGACAGAAGTAGTGGCTCTGATCCAATTCGTCGCTGCTCTCTATCTCTTCACCACCCACGATCTACTCCTATAACCAGCCGTTTAACCTTGCCGCATGCGCAGTCAATAATAGTACAGCCGTATAAAGCGCAACATTCTGAACAAATATTTTACTCATCAACCGGGTGATGTTCTGTTCCAGCTCTCTACCGGCCTGCTCACGATCCTTCTCGGGGAGGGCCTCTATTTCAGCAAACTTCTCTTTTCGTATCCGAACCTGATCAGCAGCCTGGGTCACACAGACGACCAGAATGGCAATCCCAATCCTCTCCGCCGTTGGCAGGAAAAAATATGCCCCCAACCACCCCATCAGGGCATGCATCATGAAGTTCCACAGCATAACCAGAAATCCTTTTGTTAAAACAAGCTTGGCAGTCTGCATGTCACCAGCAGATCAGTCAACTATTCTCTACTGTAATTTGTGAAAAATTACCTGTAATATCCGCTGATTCTTCTTCTCACGAGTACAGTTTGCACGATGAAAATATGTAAAGATCGAGTCGTTACCATCGAATACAAGATGGTCGACGACAAGGGAGAGGTGATCGATAGTACCGATCATAGTGAACCCCTCTCCTTTATTCAGGGCCACGCAACGGTGCTGCCCGCCATTGAGAAGCAGGTTGAAGGGCGTCAGGCAGGAGAGAGTATCACCTTTGCTCTTGACCCTGCTGATAGCTATGGGGAGCGGGATAAATCAAAAATCCAGGTGGTCCCTATCAGTCAGTTCAACACAGAGCGCGAAATCCATGTTGGCATGCAGTTCTTCACCCAGAAGAACGGACATGATATCCCTGTTACTATCACTGCCGTCAGTGATAGCGAGGTTACCATTGATGGAAATCACCCACTGGCTGGAGCCGACATCAATGTTAATCTGGTGATTGTAGAGGTTCGTGAGGCGGTGGATGCTGAACTGGAAAGTGGTGAGATCCAGACTGATCAGGAGCTGTTTAGCCAATAGAGTCCATTGCTGAGGATTCCAGGAGCCTGCCCAGGTGCCCACCACATGGTGACCAATTTTACGGAACCATTGACCACTTTTATGTTCTAATATCTCAATATTGACTACTTAAAATTTGAGGAAAATCATGAACCCAATGGAACAATCTATATCACGTAGCCAGGAGTCAACTCTTGCTACCAACAAGGTTATCAAGAGTACCTACACCCTACTCTCTACAACCCTGATCTTTAGTGCCCTGATGGCTGCTCTCTCTGTAGTCATGCAGACATCACCGGGGGTAAGTCTTGTATCCTCACTGGGAGCTTTAGGGCTGATATGGCTGGTTCTTCCTCGTACAGCCAACTCTGCCAGCGGTCTTGGGGTTGTGTTTGCAATTACCGGTCTTCTTGGTTTTGGTCTGGGCCCAATGTTAACCCATTATCTGAGTATGCCAAATGGTGGCGAGCTGATTGCAACTGCATTTGGTGGAACCGGAATTATCTTTCTTGGGCTCTCTGGCTACGCCCTGACCACCCAGAAGGATTTCAGCTTTATGGGTGGATTCCTGATTGCAGGTCTGATGATGGCGCTAGTGGTTATGCTGGCAAACATCTTCTTTAATATTCCTGCACTCTCACTGGCGATATCCGGGGTGATTATCATGCTGATGAGCGGTTTCATTCTCTATGACACCAGCCGCATGATTCACGATCCAAATGCCAACTACATTATGATGACCGTTGGTCTTTATCTGAATATATTCAATCTGTTTGTCCATCTGCTCCACATTCTTGGTGCGATGAGAGACGACTGATATTAATTTACCCAACAATGCAAAAGCCCCGCACTGTCGGGGCTTTTTTCTTTTTAGAACAGTGAGGTGACCATATGGACTGGATGAAAATTGGCTCAGCCCTGCTTCTGCTGATGATGATTATCTACATCTTTCCAAGAGCCAGACACATGATGACAAACAGCCCCAAGGCTGAGGCAGGCGAGTGGCAGAGTGCAATTCTGCTTCTACTGGCAGTAGTCCTTTTTGTTCTGGTCCTGATTGCCCTGGTTTGATATTTTCAGGATAATAGGACGACCATGAGTGAGATCAGCTACTACGATGCCGTCTGCAGAATGATTGAGATGAATGTTAATTCTGAGTATATGGAGGGGTGGATGGCAGGCTATCTACGCAACCCCAGGCGTGAGGAGCACGAGATTACGCAGGAGTACTCATCAGGCTTTGAGGATGGTCTGGAGCGTGATGTCAGACACTTCTGTAGTTGGGTTATTCCGCTGAAGAGCAGTTAGGAGTTATGACGGGGACTTAAGTATTGTGTTCCCTTAATTCAATTCAACACCGACAATTCCCTCGATTGATTTTTTCAGTGCCTCAATGGCGTCCGGGACCTCAATCTCCATGATCTGATCAATCACCCAGCGGTTGTCCTGGTCGTCACCCATAATGGCACCTACTCTCTCTCCAAAGTAACGAATAAAGTGGTAGCTTGGCCCATCGTCACCAAAACTGAATTCTGCATAGTCAGCTGCCCTCTCGTTTATCAACCCTACCAGATCGGTACGGTCAGGCCCCTGCTCTGGCAGGTCGGCATAGTTATCCTCAACAATATCTAGCAACCGATAGGCCATTGCACCGATGAACTGTCCCCGTATATCAGGCTCCATAGAGTCATAAACCAGTCGGTCTGTAATCTGGATCAGAAAAATCAACATTTCGGTCATCACCTCCAGACCCTGGGATTTGGAGGTGAAATAGAACTTCTCATCCTGCAGGTTTCTAACCATCTTCAGGGAGAACTTCCAGCAGTTATAGGATAGTGAACCAGCCAGCTCACTTATTTCATGCTTGTCATCCTTGTGCCATTTATGGGCAATCCGCATGAACGCCATATTTAGTTTCTCTTTTTCGATGGAGAGGTGTAGGTAGGGTCATTTGGATTGAGCACAATCAGGCTCATCTCCCCGCCATCCATCTCCACATAATCCAGGGTAGCGTCTTCCAGATATTCTCGCAGCTCTTCATTGATGAACACCGTTACCTCTCCGAACTTGAATTCAAGATCACTCTCACGTTTTTCGTCAAATCCGATACCATAATCATACCCACCATCTGACGACTCTTTGATGGCAACCCTGAGCCCCAGCTCATTTTCAATACCACCTGTCTCTATGGAGTGGTTAATAAAACCGAGTGCATTTTCTGTAACTGTAATCATCTATTTTTCCTGTTTAGTCTCGTTTTTTATCTCTCTGACACGGTCGACAAACTCTTTAACCCATGGATTTTGTCTGCTGTTTCTCTGGTGGACATAACTTGCCAGAAGGTTTTTGTAGACAATTCCATCGTGCCTGCCATCAACCCCAAAGCCACGATGAATCGAGTAGGCAAACTCCGTATCCTCTGCAAGATTCTCAAGTGATGAGTAGTGAAACTCATGTGCTGGGGTATCAGATGACTCTCCACTACGCTGGAAGCGGGCGTACCCACGCCCCTGGGGTCTCTTGTGCATCACACTGTCGCCGTCAACTATCCCCACCATCTCACGGCAATCATCACCCCAGCTTATCTGACGTGACAGATACATCAGGCCGCCACACTCCGCATAGGTTGGTACTCCATTCTCAATGGCATCATAAATCTGTCTACGCATAGAGCGGTTCTGCTCCAGTTGAGCCATGTGGGTCTCGGGAAAACCTCCCCCAATAAAGAGGCCGTCTACATCCGGCAGATCACTGTCATGAAGTGGACTGAACGGAACCAACTCTACCCCCTGTTGACGAAACGCATCCAGATCTGCCGAGTAGTAAAAACCAAACGCCTCATCTCTGGCAATCCCAACCCGCAGTGGTGGTGTCACCACACTCTGAACAGAGCTATCACCTATCACCTCTGAAACAGAATGATCATCCTGTTCCTGAGAGTCAGGAACAAGCTCCAGCAGACGATCAAGATCTACCTGCTCCTCGACAACTCTGCGAATGGTCTCAATCTTGTTGCGAGCCTCATGGGCCTCATTGCTTGGAACCAGTCCAAGGTGACGCTCTACGATCTCCAGGTCTGGATGACGCGGTATGGTGCCCAGAACAGCCATATCAGTATAGTGTTCAACCACCTGTTGCAATTTTTTCTCATGGCGTGAACCTCCAGTCTGATTAAGGATTACCCCTACAAAATTGATCTCCGGGTCAAAATTCTGATACCCCAGCAGTAACGGGGCAATACCTCTGGTGATTCCATTGGTGTTTATTACTAACACAACTGGTAGATCCAGCAGTTTTGCCATCGCTCCATTACTATCACTACCATCAACCGAAAGGCCATCAAATAGCCCCTTGTTGCCCTCTACAATAGAGAGGTCTGAACCTGCCTGTTCTGCATGGTAGAGCGCGAGTATCTCTTCACGCTCCATGGTATAGAAATCCAGGGTATGGCACGGTAGGCCTGATGCCATCGAGAGCCACATTGGATCAATATAGTCAGGGCCCTTCTTGAATGGGGATACAGAGAGGCCCCGTGCAGCATATGCTGCACAGAGGCCTAGAGTTACGGTTGTTTTCCCTGAAGATTTATGGGCTGCAGAGATGTAGAGCTGCTTCAATGGCAGACTGTTCCACGCTTAGGCTGGAACCTCAGTGATATTCTCTGTGTGCTCGGCATCAAGATTGTCTGGCACCAGGCGCAACATCTTGATTGCAAACAGGAAGAGCGCGATCGCAACAGCAACTCCACCAAGCCCCAACAGAATCTCTGGAAGTGATGGGGTGTAGCTATTTACCACCCCCTCATTGAAGCTGCTGCTAACCTCTTTGCCCGGGAAGAGCACCAGAGGGAAGGCCTGACCACCGACTACAATGCCGTAGATATGGGCAAATCCACCCACAATCACCAGCGAGGATGCGGTAATGAGTGAGCGAATGTCATAACGAAATGAGGGGTGGTAGATCAGGATTAGTGGAACAACCCCGCCCAGCAGAACCTGAACAACCCAGAAGAGGAAGGTGTAGATACCACCATCCATCAGGATAAAGCGCTCAAAACCGGCATGCTCTGCAGCATAGAGGTTGGTCAGATGGAAGACCACAGTAAAGTAGAGAACCGCAGCCACAAAGACCCCAAACAGATTGTTGAGGCGCTCAATCAGATCGGCACTGATGGAGCGGTCGGTATAGCGATAGATCCCGATCAGCAGGATCATGAAGATCGCCTTGCCGAATGCAAATGACATGATAATAAACATGGGCGCCATGATCGCCGCATCGTAGCCCTGTCTGGCTGAGAGGAAGCCGAAGATCGATCCGGTACCTGTGGTCAACACAAGTCGCCAGATAAAGGCTGCAGTACCAGCCTTGCGGGTATGCTGATGCATCTTTGGATCAAACATGGTCCAGAGATAGGTGAGCACAATCACGAAGAACCCTGTGTAGAGGATTATGTTCCAGGCAAATATTGATTTGAAGTTGTATGAGGTTATTGCGGTGATCATACGGTCTGCACGCCCAAGATCGAGCAGTAGAACCACCAACCCGCCCGCCAGCAGGGTCAATGCCAACATTGCCGACATTCTGGCCATCGGTTTGTAGATCTTCTGGTTGAAAACTGATGAAATCGAGGCTACGTTAAGGGCACCAGAAGCGGCAACAATCAGGAAAATCGCAAATACGTGCGGCATTCCCCAGACAACCTGGTTGTTCATCCCGGTTACGTGGTGGCCACTGTGCTCCATATAGAGGAATGCCCCGGCAGCCATCAGGATGAAAAATCCCAGTGCTCCCATCAATCCCCAGTAGCCAAGGCTACGACCCTCTATTCCGCTGTAGACGACTCTTTTCATCTCTGTTTTCCTTAAATCCCGCTGTAACGGATACCTGGGTTCAACCCAAGATCGGCACGAATCTGGGTAGAGTCAACCTCTGCCAGTTTCTTGGAAATATCGCTATTGGGATCATTCAGATCACCAAACATCATTGCTCCACTGCTGCACTTTTCAACACAGGCTGGCTGATCACCACGGTCCACTCTATGTACACACATGGTACATGCCTCAACTGTTCCCTTGCCGCGGGGTGAGTTGCTCTTCTGGTCATGCAGTGGCTCATGGACAAAGGAACGTGCCTTGTATGGGCAGGCCATCATGCAGTAGCGGCAACCGATACAGATATGTTTGTCAACCAACACAATGCCATCAGCTCGCTTCATCGAGGCACCAGTTGGGCAGACATCTACACAGGCTGGATTCTCGCAGTGCTGACACATCATCGGCAGCTGATCGGTATGTCCAGTCTGTTTGTCGCGGATGGTTACGGTACGGATCCACTGCGCCTTCTGTTGTGGGTTGGATTGAGACTCATCAGTTGAGCCCTCGCCCCAGCCATTCTCCTGCTGACAGGCGGAGACACAGTCGCTGCATCCGTCTGTACATTTGTTGGTATCAACCAACATGCCCCAACGCTTGCTGCTGCTTGCGCCCTCTGGCTGATCCTGATCTGCCTGGGCAATAGTCATCAGGGTAATTCCTGGTGCGATTAGTGCGGTTGCACCCGCAGCCTGGACCATAAAGCGACGACGCTGCCGACTCTCTAACTGAGAATCCATCTCTTCTGTTCTGTTGTCTGTTGTCTGATCTTGACTCATTTTGCAGAACTCCCAACAGCGATTCTGGGCTGGTCTGGTTTGGTTGCATGACACTCGAAACAGTCTATGCTCACCGAGGTAAAGGCGTGACAACTACTGCAGAACTGATCCTCCGCATTAATTGCAATGCTGTTTCCATGGTCATCCTGCTGAGTATGGCACTCAACACACCCCTTGATGCTACCCTCAACCGGGCGGATCCCAAGTTGCAGGGTACGATCACGATCGTGCTGCAACAGCTCCATGTGGTTGCGTCGCATCCATGCGGTCTCGCGCACACAGGCGTCACCCGCGTTGGAGCTGATAGATGATCTGGCTCCATCATGATCGCCGCCACTCTGAGCGATCGAGGCATAACCCATCAATGAACTCAGAACCAGTGCCACCACTGTGACACGCTGTCTTGAAATCTGTTTTAACATTTGTGACAACATCACATTCAACCTCTGGTTGTGGTATCTACTCACCGAGCCCCATCTGGATATAACCGGTTGGACATACGTCCTCACAGATGTTGCAGCCAACACATTTAGAGTAGTCCGTATCTACGTAACGACCCATGGCGCTCTCATTCTTGCGCACCTTGAATACTGCCTGCTGGGGACAGAAGATAACGCAGTTATCACACTCAAAGCACATACCACAGCTCATGCAGCGCTTTGCCTCTGCAACCGCAGTATCCTTGTCCAGGCCGACCATGCGCTCCTCGAAGTTCTGCAGAACTACCTCAGCATCAACCTCCTTGAAACTGCGGTGGTTGCGCGGACTATTCTCGAAATGGCCCAGGAAGAGCTTCTCATGGGTAATTACCGAGGCAAAAGAGCGGTCCTCATAGTTATGGATCGCAAACTTGCTGCTATCGGTACCTCTGAGTCCATCCTCCTTCTCCCTGCCATCACCCTCTGGCGCAAAGTTCTCTGGCTCAAGACCTGCACGCTGTAGCTGATCCCCCAACTGGAAGTGATGTACGTCAACCTTTGGTCGGACTGACAACTCTTCACCCTTCAGGTACTCATTAATTGACTCAACCGCAACTGACGCCTGGCCAATTGCTGTAGTGAGTAGATGTGGACGGATGATATCGCCAGCAACAAAGTGTCCTGGCTTGCCCTTTACTGCATAGTTTTTGGTGGCATCAATCAGACCACGACCATTGTCAAGATCCTCATAACCGGTGAAATCACCAGTCTGCCCGATTGCTGAGGCGATTAGTGAACACTCAAGAATCTCCTCTGTACCCTCGATAGGCTCGGCCTTGCCGGACTCGTAACTGAGCTGCACCACCTTGAGACCGGTAGCACGGCCATCTGCATCGAGGACAACCTCGACAGGGCTCAGTGAGCCACGGATCTCTACACCCTCACGCAGGGCATCATCAATCTCGTGCTGTGCTGCACTCATGTTTTCGATTGGCTGACGCGAGATCAACAGAACCTCAGCACCCTCACGGGCCGCAGTATCTGCAACATCATGTGCAGTATCACCCATAATGATATGTTCTGGGCGATCATTGTCATGAGGCGTATCAATATGGCCAATACGGCGGGCAACAGAGGCGACATCGATGGAGGTATCACCACCACCAACCACAACCACCTTGCCAGATACATGTTTCAGTCGACCAGAGTTGAAGGCACTAAGGAAGGCAACACCGGTAATACAGTTGGGAGCCTCGGCACCATCAATAGGTAGTGGACGGCCAGACTGGGCGCCAATTGCCCAGAAAACAGCATCAAATTCTTTCTCAATATCCTCTACAGAGATATCAGTTCCAACACGGGTATTGAGGCGGAGCTCAACACCCATATCAGTAATACGTTTGACCTCACCGGCCAGCATCTCACGTGGGGTACGATATCCAGGAATACCGTAGACCATCATTCCACCCAGGGTGTCATGGTCATCAAAGATGGTTGCACCGTGACCAATCTTGCGCAGCTGGTAGGCTGCCGCCAATCCTGCTGGACCGCCACCGATGATTGCAACCTTCTTGCCGCTATCCTCGCCAGACTCAAACCCGAGATCACTCTCCAGGGCGCTGTCACCGATAAACTGGTCAATCGAGTTAATCCCTACAAAATCCTCAACCTCATTACGGTTACAGCCATCCTGACAGGGTGCAGGACAGACTCGACCCATGGTTGAAGGGAAGGGGTTGGCCTCGGTGTAGAGACGAAATGCATGCTCTTCCATGGTCACACCCTCTGGTGGGGTATCGAGGCCACGGACGATATCGAGCCAGCCACGAACATCATGACCTGATGGGCAACTAGCCTGACAGGGTGGAGTCTGGTGAACGTAGGTGGGACACTTGTGGGTCCAGCTAGCCTGCCAGATCATCTCATCGTTATCGTAAAAACGTCCAAACTCTTCACGAGGATAGTCCTCGTAACGACGGAAATTCAGCTCTTTGTTCATCTCATCACTTGGCGTTGCCATTATCAGATGCTCCTATCTTTTAAATTAATCATTGCTTTAATCGTTGTTCTCAAACACCAGTGCATCACCAACCAGTTGGTGAACACTTATAATCATATCCATTGGCATCTTGTAATAAGGCAGCACCTTGGTGAACTGGCTCTTACAAATTGCACATATTGCTGCAAGGGTATCTACCCCCTCCTCCTCAAACACCTTATGGAGAGCATTCATGCGAGGCATTGCCCCCTTGACACGGAGCTCCATCAGATCGTCTGTCAGCAGACCGCCGCCACCACCACAACAGAGGGTCTCCTCATACATGGTAGAGCTATCCATCTCGACGTAATTGTTGACCACA
Organism: Candidatus Thiopontia autotrophica; assembly: GCF_982804495.1. Lineage (NCBI taxonomy): Bacteria > Pseudomonadati > Pseudomonadota > Gammaproteobacteria > Candidatus Thiopontia > Candidatus Thiopontia autotrophica. The sequence continues at coordinate 35,085 of NZ_CEYDPX010000015.1, forward strand.
CCCTTGATAACCTCACGAGGCAGAATAAACTGGCCACGCTCAATACCGCCCATACCAGATCCACGTGCCACGTTACAGGAGTCATGGAAGGTAACGGTACGGTGGTCATTTGCCGATTTATCAATCTTCAAGGCGCCACGTTGCATCAAATCGTAGGTAAATTCTATGATGTGCTGGGGGGCGGGATAGCGCGGATCAAGCTGCTTCTGCAGCATCTGCGCATATTTGTCATCTGCCGCAGCACCGTGTCCGGTACCAGCAAGGGTATTCCAGAAGCTGTAGGCAACACGCCATGCGTGGCCACACTCACCAACAATTACCCGCTTCACACCCAACTCAAGAGCTGCGGTACGAATTCTCTCCGCAACACTCTTCATGGTTGCATAGTTGCCGATAAACATACCGAAGTTGGCACCTTCAGAGGCGTAAGAGCTCATGGTCCAGCTAATTCCAGCCTGGTGGAATACCTTGGCATAACCCAGCAGTCCATCAATATGGGGCTCTGCAAAAAAGTCTGCCGATGGGGTGATCAACAGCACGTCTGCACCCTTCTCATCAAGTGGCATGCGAATTGGCAGACCAGTCTCATCCTCCAGATCCTCTTCGAGATCCTCCAGAGTCGCCTTCAGAGCGGGGCCTGGCAGACCCAGATTGTTACCAATCTTTAGCACCTTGCCCAAAATCTCATTGTCATACTTCTGGCCATAACCGACAGCATCGAGAATATCTCGTGCAGCCATGGTGATCTCTGCAGTATCAATACCGTAGGGACAGAAAACGGAGCAGCGACGACACTCTGAACACTGATGATAGTAGCTGTGCCACTCATCCAGAGTTTCACGGGTCAGATCCTTCGCCCCCACCAGGTTGGGGAAGAACTTGCCGGCAAAGGTAAAGTAACGACGGTAGACACTACGCAGTAGCTCCTGACGAGCAACCGGCATGTTTTTGGGGTCTGCAGTACCGAGGAAGTAGTGACACTTGTCGGTACAGGATCCACAGTGGACACAGATATCGAGGAACAGGCTAAAGCTACGAGAGGTCTTGTTCAGATCTGCCATCTTCGCAATTGCCCGGTCATGCCAATCATCAACCAGCTCGCCCGGGAAGTTCAGCGCCTCCTGGTGGTCTGGCTTGGCCACAAATGGTGAGGAGTGAGCCATAGCCCCCTCCTGCAGCACAGGAATCTCTACGTACTCTGTCAGCTCTGGAGCATCAATCTTTACTCTGGCCACAATTATTTCTCCATCTCTGCTGCCCATGGAGCGATATGTCGCTTCTCACGTGAATCATCGATTTGATTACGGGTTGGGCTAAAGAAAATGCCTGGGGCATGCATCAATTTACTGATCGGGAAGATCACCATCAACAGAATAACCAGTGAAAGATGAACAATCAAAATTGGGTCTGCTGGCAGCTCATGGGATAGATCAAACGAGATTACCCCCAACATAAACTCTTTAAGGGCAACAATATCGGTATGGAATACCATGGTTGTCATCATCCCGCTTACACCAATACCAAGCAGCAGTAGTAGCATCAGGTGGTCGGATGGAGTACTGATGTAACGAATCCGCTCCACAATAAAACGACGTGCCCAGAGTCCTGCAAGACCGGCGATCATGGCAAATCCTGCATACTTGCCAAAGGGTTGAACAATATTGACCCAGAACCAGGGAAACTCCTGGAAATAACGAACATGACGAGCAAGCACCAGGAACAGTGCCATATGGAACATCCAGCCAAATATCCAGATCCACTTGTTGGACTTGAACAGGCTTTCAAACAGTACAACCTCGCGGGCCATACGGTAGACCATCCCTGTCTGTGTTCTAGGTGCAGGCATGGTAGGAATTTTGAGCGGAGCCGGGGTGCGCCAGTAGGCAACGACTCTCAGAGCAACGCCAATCACCAGAATGGCCGTGGCTACATAAAAAAGTATGGCAAACAGTTCAGTTAACATACGCCTATCGCCTCCGCGACATTTTCTCTACAGGTAAATTACTGTGCAAAATCAGGAGGTTGCAGTACAACTAACTCCTGAATAAATTATTGCTCAGATTGCCGACTGCAGGGTTCCAGTGCAAGGCAGAAAATGTGAATTTACAAGTGTAAATTACCATTTTCAAACGCCGCAATGGGGCGCTACAGTCGGTAAGCTGAGTGAGAACTTAGATACAGCCTGTTGGCTTGGGTAACCCACCAATCTTACAAGCCTGCTTTGCAGGGCCGAATGGGAACAACTCATACAGATACTTGCTGTTACCCTTCTCCTTACCAAGCTTTTTACCAAGAGCCTTGGTCAATACACGTACTGCAGGGGCAATCTGATACTCGTCGTAATACTCACGCAGGAAGTCAATTACCTCCCAATGTGCATCAGTCAACTCAACATCCTCATCAGCAGCCAATACTGCAGCCACATCTCTTGTCCAATCATTAATATCGGAGAGGTAACCCTCTTCATCAACTTCTACAGCCTGACCGTTTACATCAATACTCATAACATTTCTCCTAAAAAACAGGTAAAAAATAAAACTTAATAATTAACTCTCTTACACCCAGGATTGAACCCCATCGCCATTAGCGACAAGATCAACAAAATCGGCATAATCAACCAGATCAACTCCCTCTACGAGATTGCCCTCGATTCCTCGAGCCGCAACATCACTCTGCAGAGCCACGACCTTGGCCTTGGAGAGATCTCCCTCAACTGAACTACCTTTCAGAGCTGCATAGACACCATCCTCAATCAACAGAACCGTACTGCTGTCAGTCGCATGAGCCATACAGGAGGTGAATGAATCCTTTTCAAAAGGTGACTTGTTTACAATGTGTAGCATAATTTAATCCCCTTCTATCCTAGAAACTCAGAACCACTTCGCTCTCTTCCATGAGATCACGAATCTCATCGGCAGAGACCAGATGCATTGATGATTTTTCAGCCCAATCATCATCCTCATCCTCATAGGTAAGTGCCATCAGATCATCCATGGTCAGACCACGAGCCTCTAGCGACTCTTTCTCGACATAGATCTTGTTGACATCATAATCACCCAGCGCGTTGAACGTTGGCGAGAAGTTCTTCATTCCTGAAGCTTCACTATTTTGATCTTTCTTCAGCTGAAAAACGCCATCATCCATGAATACCAGACTTACATCCTGATCAAAGGCTGCGCCAATCAGAACCACCTCAAGTGACTCCAGTGCATATACAGTTCCGTAAGGGGCTCTACGATTTACATAGAGAAACTTTTTAATCTCAGACATTTGTGCTTCTCCTATTAATCACCAAAGACAACCAGACGGTCGGACTGAACCCCAGCCTCAATCAGCTGACCCAGACCAGAGATACGAAACCCATCCATGATGTTGGTCGCATCTTTGCCATTACGCTCTGCCTCGCCATCATCCACAATGCCGCGACGCTGAGCCGCTGCAACACAGATCACCAGATCAAGCTCATGCTCCTTGGAGAGATCACTCCAGAGCTGTTGAACATTACGATCATCCTGTGGTGGAGTCGCCAGGCGAGTCCCGTTATTTACACCATCGTGATAGAAGAAGACACGAAATATCTCATGCCCCTTCTCCAGTGCCGCCTTTACAAAATTGTAGGCACTGTCAGAGGCCTGATGCTGATATGGCCCCTCATTTACCTGTACTGAAATTTTCATCTAAACAATCCTTTTAATATCTTAAAACCATAGACCCAAGATTTCGCTAACAACGAGATCAGAAGTGGATATGTGTAGAGGCATTCAGTCTGGCAGTTGCACCGCGCCAGGTATCGATATGGTATTTAGTGAATGGAAGCTCAGTCTTCTCGAAGAATGCTGGCCAGCCGATACGTTCGGCCCACTCACCCATACGCTCCCAATCTCTTGCATCTTCCTTGTAGACCGCGAGGATCTTCTTGACCACTGCACCAACCTCAGGCCAGCGTGGAGGATTATTAGGGAGGCCTGCAGCAACCAGCTTATGGAACATTGGCTTGCTACGTGCATTCGAGTGCTTGCCGCCCACCCAGATTGCCAACTTGGAGTGCTCAGGATCGTTGATCAGCATTGGGGGACATGGAGGAAAACATGCGCCACAGCAGACACACTTCTTCTCATCAACCTCAAGTGAAGGCTTACCGTTGACGATTGCTGGACGAATCGCAGCAACTGGGCAACGAGCCACAACGGTTGGGCGCTCACAGACACCGGAAACCAGGTCATGGTTGATCTTTGGTGGCTTGGTATGCTGGATATTGATTGCAATATCACCCTGCCCACCACAGTTAATCTGACAGCATGAAGAGGTAATCTTCACACGGTTTGGCATCTCTTCACGAATAAATTCCTCATGCAGCTCATCCATTAAGGACTTAACCGCACCAGATGCGTCTGTTCCAGGAATATCACAGTGCATCCAGCCCTGAGTATGAGAGATACTGGTGATAGATGGTCCGGTTCCACCAACGGGGAAGCCCTCTTCATTCAGTCGCTCAATCAGTGGGGCCACACGGCTCTCATCCTTACAGAGGAATTCGACATTGTTTCGCACAGTAAAGCGAAGATATCCATCACTAAACTCATCAGCAATATCTGCCAACAGACGAATAGTGTATAGATCCATCTGACGCTGGGTACCACAACGGACACTCCAGATCTCATCACCAGATTTAGCCACGTGGTGGAGTACACCTGGACGAGGGCGGTCATGGAACTTCCATGATCCGTAGTTCTCCTTCATGATGGGGTGCATAAACGGTATTGCGCTTGGTACACCAGTCTCTTCCGGCATGCGGGGTGCTTCTGCCATAATTTTTCTCCAATTACTCTATTGTTTTAACTCAATAATTCTTAAACAAGGGCACTATTTAACCTAGGCGCTCTTTCGCTCTTCCCACTTGGCCACCTCATCATCCCAGTCATCCATACGGACGTAAGGTGTGGTTCGTGGAACAGCAATCATGTTCGGATCAACTTCCAAATCCATTCCTTCCAGGTAGGCAGTAATGCCGATACGCTCGATCATCTCACCTGAACGCTCATGCTCCAGAGCATTCTCTGCAAAGAAGTCAACGTGGTCACCACTGATCT
>NZ_CEYDPX010000016.1:0-37848 GCF_982804495.1 Candidatus Thiopontia autotrophica
AAAAAGCCCTAATGGCTGGTGAGGGCTCATTAGGGCTATTTACAAGATGGTGGAGATGGCGGGAGTCGAACCCGCGTCCGCGAATCCTCCGCCTTCGGCTCTACATGCTTATCCCGGTCTATTAGTTTAGCTATCTGCTACCCGACGGGCAGGGAGAACAGATAGCGAGCTCAGATAAGTGTTTAACAAATCCACACTGAACATGCTTCATTGCGATCTTATGAGAGTCGACGCCTGGAATCTGAACGCATAAGCACGGCTTCAGTCAGACGGCATTCTACTGGTTATTAAGCAGCGAGTGCGTAGTTGTCGTCGTTGGCAACTATAAAAGTGCAGAATGATTTACGAGGTGTCTACATCCTCGGCATGCACCTCAGGTTTTGTAACCCACGTCGAAGCCAGGTCATCCCCTAAAGTTGTATATCTTTGACCAGTATAACGTGGAATAGTTTCCTTAGGAAGCTATGAGTGTTTGAGAATACGGTTCTGTTCACGTTTCCAGTCACGATCCTTGATGGCAGCCCGTTTATCGTGGTCCTGTTTACCTTTGGCAAGCCCTACCTCCAGCTTGGCTCTGCCATGTTTCCAGTAGATGGCAAGGGGGACCAGAGTATAGCCTTTGCGATCAACCAGACCAATCAGACGATCCAGCTCTCGGCGATGCATTAACAGTTTTCTGCTACGTAGTGGGTCTGGATGGATGTGAGTGGATGCAGTTGTCAAGGGAGATATGTGGGCACCAAACAGATATGCCTCTCCGTCACGCACCAGGACGTAGCTCTCTTTTATCTGGATACGCCCATCTCTCAGGCTTTTTACCTCCCACCCTTCAAGAGCGATGCCGGCCTCGTAGCTATCCTCAATAAAGAAGTCATGGCGTGCCTTCTTGTTCAGAGCGATGGTTTTCCCACCGTTATGTTTCTTCTTCTTTGATTTTGCCATGGCAATTATTATACCTAAATCCTGTAAGTGATCGTGCCTGATATGTGCAATACATTGATTCGTAGAGCGAATTTTAGACCGCGCGGTATACTTGTTGATATACCCAAGAGAGAAAATATCGCTATACGGATCAAGTGATTGTGCAGAGTAGGTGCGAGCACTTGCAGGACTTAGGTTATATCTGTGATGATTTGAGAATCAGTGATTAATCAGTCACAATTCAGCAGGATTAAATGTAGGTAGTGTAGGTAAATATAAATAGTTGCATAAGTTGATGCATACCCTTTTCAGGGGTGTCGATAGCCAGGGACGGCTATCGTCGAGCGAACAGGGATGTTGTATAGCGCACCCTGAAAAGGGTATGCATCAACTTATGCAACGCTTGATACTTGAAAAGTTTGATACAGAAAGAGGAGTATGTTTATGGTTGAGGCACGTAACTCAATTCATGGTCAATGGTCATCCCGTTGGGCATTTGTACTTGCTGCAACCGGCTCTGCAGTTGGCCTGGGCAATATCTGGAAGTTTCCATATATTACAGGTGAGAATGGTGGTGGGGCATTTGTACTGGTATACCTGCTCTGTATTGCGGTAGTTGGAGTTCCTGTAATGATGTCAGAGATCATGTTGGGGCGCCGTGGTAGACAGAGCCCAATCAATACCATGCGTACTCTGGCACGTGAGGAGGGGAGAAGTGGTGGTTGGCAGATATTGGGGTTTTCCGGAGTGTTGGCTGGATTCCTTATCCTCTCGTTCTACAGTGTAATTGCCGGATGGGCACTCTCTTACGTGGTTAGTGCTGTTGGTGGTACATTCACTGCAATTACTGCGGAGCGCTCAGGAGAGATTTTTGGTGAGCTGGTCTCTAACCCTGGTGTGCAGCTGTTTTGGCATACCCTGTTTATGGGGATCACCATGTTTGTGGTTGCCCGTGGAGTTCGAGAGGGTCTGGAGCGAGCAGTCCGTCTGCTGATGCCGGCACTGTTTGTCCTGTTATTGGTTCTGGTGGGGTATGCCATGAATTCTGGTGGTTTTATGCAGGGGGTACATTTCCTGTTTGATGCCGATTTCAGCAAAATTACAACTGATGGCGTATTGATTGCTTTGGGACATGCGTTTTTCACCCTCAGTCTGGGGATGGGGGCAATCATGATCTATGGGTCATATCTACCTGAGAATGTCTCAATTACCCAGGCAACATTTACAGTTGCCATTGCAGATACAGTGGTTGCGCTGCTTGCAGGCATGGCGATCTTCCCTATTGTATTTGCCAACTCACTAGAGCCAGGGGCTGGACCAGGGCTGATTTTTCAAACCTTGCCGGTTGCCTTTGGGGCAATGCCGGGCGGGTTGTTCTTTGGTACTCTCTTCTTTATTCTGTTGGTTTTTGCCGCCTGGAGCTCGGCAATATCCATTATTGAGCCGGTAGTGGCATGGCTGGTGGAGAGTCGTGGCATGAGCCGCAAGAGGGCATCCATTGTATCCGGTCTGATTACCTGGTTGCTGGGAATTGCTACAGTTCTCTCATTCAATCTCTGGTCTGAGTTAAAGCTATTTGACAAGACAATCTTTGATCTGCTGGATTATCTGACAACTAATATAATGTTGCCACTTGGTGGGTTGATGATTGCCCTGTTTGCAGGGTGGGCCATGAAAAATAGTCACTCCATGGGAGAGCTGGGATTAAAGCGATCTGGATATAAAATATGGCAGATACTGGTACGTTATGTGACCCCTGTTGCCATCCTGGTTGTGTTCCTCAACAAGATTGAGTTAATTTAAGGTTAGGAGATGACTGATTTAGAAATGAGTTATTCAGAAATGAGTGGTTCAGAGCTGTCCTGGTGACTACCATTCGAAGAAGTGCGTTGGTCGCACACTCCAGTCAGGAGATGTTTGCTCTGGTGAATGATGTGCCGTCATATGCATTATTTCTGCCGTGGTGTGGTGGGAGCAGAGTTTTGGAGGATGGTAAGGAGGAGAAGGTTGCAGAGGTTGATATCGCCTTCAGGGGGGTAAGTCAGTCATTTTCAACCAGAAACCGACTGGATGAGGGAAAATCAATTGATATGGTTTTGGTTGATGGCCCATTTAAACAGCTGGAAGGGAGATGGGAGTTTGAGCCGCTGAGTGATAGTGCATGCAAGATTTCACTCTCCGTAGAGTTCAAGTTCTCCAGTCGTGTGGCTGAGGTGGCAATTGGACCACTGTTTAGTCAAATTACAGGGTCAATGGTCGATGCATTTGTAGAGCGAGCAACAGAGGTTTATGGCAATGGATGAGAAAATGGTGGTCGAGGTGGCCTACGCACAACCAGATGAGCAGTTGATCCTGGAGGTTATGGTAGATCCAGAGACAACTGTGGAGAAGGCAGTAGAGACCTCAGGAATCCTGAATCGTTTTCCAGACATTGAATTTGATAGCGTGAATATGGGGATTTTTGGAAAAAGTGTTCGTCGGGACCGGATATTGCAGGAGGGAGATAGAGTAGAGATTTATCGTCCCCTTATCGCAGACCCCAAGGAGGTTAGGCGTCAGCGTGCTGCTGCAGGAAAAAAGATGAAGAAGGGTGGTGGGTAGCCTATTTGGTTACCTCAAGATCACCAATCTCAACACTCGCCGAGGGTGCACTATCCGGTTTTGTGGCTACGGTTGGCATCAGATCCCCCTCTGTACGAACAAGCTTGTTCTGTTCAAAGAATAGAGTAATTCGTTGTTGCTTCTCAAGCTTGCCGTCACTCTTTTTGCTATAGAAATAGTCCCAGCGCTCCTGATGGAATGGGTCGATGATTAGTGGAGAGCCCATTACATAGCGAACCTGACGTTTGTTCATTCCAGGTTTTAGCTGATTCACCATGTTCTGTTCAACGATATTTCCCTGGTGGATGTCAGCTCGATAGATGCTGACCCCGGGGAGATCCGGAATTGAGAACTCGGGAATAGAGAAGTTGAGCAGCTTTATTTCACCCATGGTCTTGCCAAGAAGGTTATCCGCTGTGGTATCTTTTGTCGTGGAGCACCCTGAAATAGTTAGCATAAGGATAAGGGCAGGGATGAGATTACTTTTCATTTCGTTTATTATCTTTGAATAATCGGTGATCAATTAATGTTGTGGCAGATAATCATACTGTATTTATAAAACTTAGGGGAAGTATAAACAATGTCGAACCATGGATCAGAAGCACAGCTGTTAAGGAGGGATGAGATAAAGGGTGCAGGACTGAAGGTTACCCTGCCCCGGATGAAGATTCTGGCTCTGCTGGAGACAAGTAGCCGGGTCCATATGAGTGCGGAGGATGTATATCGTAAACTTCTGGATATGGATGAGGATATTGGTCTGGCAACAGTCTATCGTGTGTTGACCCAGTTTGAGGGTGCGGGGTTGGTTAAGCGCCACCACTTTGATACCGGCCACTCTGTTTTCGAGCTGGAGCATGGGGATCACCACGACCACCTGTTATGTATCAAGTGCAGTCAGGTGGAGGAGTTTGTGGATGAGATGATAGAGAAGCATCAGAAATCCATCGCCAAGCAGCGCGGGTTTGTCATTACAGACCATTCACTTGTTATCTATGGTATCTGTAGCAGCTGCCAGTAACCAAAGACTTCCGGTGACGCATGCATCTAAGCAACTGCTCCAGCAAATTATCCCAGCATCTCTTCGGCGTGCGCACGACTCTGAGGGGTGATTTTGACTCCACCAACCATACGGGCAATCTCTTCAGTCCGTTCCTTGTTGCTTAACAACTTTGTAGTGCTAACAGTCCTGTTCTCTTTGTCGAGCTGTTTGTCAATTTTCAGGTGATAGTGCCCCTGTGCTGCAACCTGGGGAAGATGGGTTACACAGAGAATCTGGGTATGGTTACCAAGCGAGCGTAACTTCTTCCCGACCTGTTCTGCGGTGCCTCCACCAACTCCGCTATCTACCTCATCAAAGATAAGGGTCGGGGTCTCTCCCCGATTGGCAGATGCAATCTGAATGGCCAGGCTGATTCTCGAAAGCTCTCCACCAGAGGCAACTTTTGCCAGAGGGTGTAGCTGCTCCTCACCATTTGTGCTGACCTGAAATTCAACCTCATCACTGCCATGGGATCGAAAAACACCATCAGACAGTGAAGTGATGACAATCTTGAGGTTCCCATGCTCCATTCCAAGAGAGTGAATCTCTTTGGATACCTCTTGTTGCAGTCTCTTTGCTGCCTTGATTCGCATCTGATGGAGATTTTCAGATATCTCTGAACATTTGTTCTCTGCCAGCACTATCTCCTCTCTGATGTTTTCCGACTGCTGGTCAGCTGTACGTAGCTGTTCTTGTTGCTGTTGCAGCTCAGACTGTTTTTTCAGGAGCTCCTCCGGACTACATCGATGTTTCCTTGCCAGGTCAGATATATCTGACAACCGCTCATTAAGCCACCGCAGCCGCTCTGGATCCAGAGCGTAGCTCTCCATCTGTAAGTGTAGCTCTGAGGCAATCTCCTCTGACTGGAGTACAGCATCCAGTAGACTCCTTCTGAGTGGCTCAATCTCCGGATCCAGCTCCTCCAGTGACTCCATCCTGGCAACGGCACGATAGAGTTGTTGGACAGCACTCTGTTCTTCATCCTCTCCATTAATAAGGTTATGTATCTGCCTGCCATGTTCCAGCAACTGCTCTCCGTTGGCAAGGCGAGACTGCTCCTTCTCCAGCTGAGAAAGCTCATCAAGATTTAATCCAAGGTTATCAAACTCCTGTAGCTGAAAATCGAGCAGTGCAAGGCGATCACGACGTTCAGCCATATTCTCTCTGAGAGTCTCTTCCCTCCCTGTTAGTTGCTCCCACAGAGCAAACTGTCCGGACATCGCTGTTAGCAGAGACTCCACGTTTGCATACTGATCAAGCAGGTGCAGTTGCTCCCCCCTCTGCAGGAGACGTTGATGGGCGTGCTGTCCCTGAATATCTATCAGCATGGATGAGAGGTTGCGTAGTGACTGGGTAGTGGTGGGAGTTCCATTGATAAATGCCCTGGAACGGCCGTCTCTCCTGATGATGCGGCGCAGAATGAGCTCTTCTGGTTCTGGTGTCTCCAGTTCGTTCAGTCTCATCCAGTCAAGGATATCTGTTGTCAGGTTATGGAAGGTGGCAACAATCTCGGCCTGATCGCAGTCATGACGAATAAGGTTGTTTTCTGCGCGACCTCCCATGGCAAGACCAAGTGCATCAAAGATTATCGACTTTCCTGCGCCAGTCTCTCCGGTCATCACGGTTAGACCACTATGAAAGTCCATTTCCATCTCCGTAACGAGAACAAAATTACGGATAAAAAGGTGGCTAAGCATCAGCTGAGGGCGCTATCCTGACCAGCCGAGTTTCTGCCGCAACACCTGAAAAGAGCTGTAGCTTGGTGGATGGATAAGTCGTATGGCATGGTCGTAACGTTCCACCACAATTTTGTCTCCAGCAACCAGGGTCTCATTGCTCTGCCCGTCTCTGGTTACCTGTGCATGTCCACTGGGCCCCATTATGGTTACTTCAATCTTGCTGTTGCCCGGCACCACAATTGGTCTGTTACTCAATGTGTGCGGACAGATTGGTACCAAAACAATAGCCTGTAGTGTTGGAGAGAGAAGTGGACCACCACCAGATAGCGCATAAGCAGTTGAGCCTGTGGGGGTGGATACGATCAATCCATCCGAGCGTTGGCGGTTTACAAACTCGCCATCGATATGGGTCTCAAACTCTATCATCCTGGCGATATCCAGTTTATGGACAACAACATCATTTAGCGCAGCCCCTTTAGAGATATATTCGCCGTCACGCAGAATCGAGCCGCTAATCAGACAGCGCTTCTCTTCAATAAAGTCACCCCGCAGAATCTCTTCCATGTGGGCATTAATCTGTGCTGGTGCTATATCGGTAAGAAATCCAAGCCTGCCAAGGTTAACCCCAACCATAGGAATATCAAAACGGGCAAGAGAGCGGGCCGCATTGAGAAATGACCCATCTCCACCAACAACAATGGCGAGATCGCATCTCTCCCCCATCTCCTCCCTGGTAACTACGGGAATATTGTTTTCCGGGTGGCGCTCGGCAGTATCCTTATCAAGAAATAGTTCAAGTTTTTTTTCGAGCAGACAGCGGGTAAGAGAGAGCAGAGTCTCCCCAACTGTGGGGGCACCAAATTTCCCGATAATGCCGATTTTTTTAAATCGATACTCCATACGCTCCTCTCTGCAATATTCAATTTCAAGTTGAAAGCTGGCACTCAATAGTAACGAGTGCTAACCTTCGCCTCCTTCGGTTATCTTAAACAATTTACCACTCTTCGACACCACTTTTGAACATCACTTTTTTATGAGTAGCGGGACTTCTCTTACTGATCGGGCACAACATCTACTGAAGGTTTTGGTTGAACATCACATTCGTGATGGACGTCCCGTTGGTTCAACAACTCTTTCCAGGGACTCAGGCTTACAAGTTAGTGCGGCTACTATCCGCAATACCATGTCTGATCTTGAGAAGAGAGGATTGATTCACTCTCCGCACACATCAGCTGGGCGCATTCCAACTCAGAAGGGTTATCGTCTTTTTGTAGATAATCTGGTCAGGGTTCAGCCTCTTGAGAATGTCCAGATTAATAAGCTGGAGAGTGAGATTTCAGGGTTTGAGAAGAGTACAACTGAGGTGCTCTCAACCGCCTCATCTCTGCTTGCTCAATTGACCCAGATGGCAAGTGTGGTCATGGTTCCCAGACATAGTCGCGTGATTTTGCGTCAGCTGGAGTTCCTTCCTCTATCTGAGGGCAGGGTTCTGGCGATTTTGGTGACTAATGGTAATGAGGTGCAAAACAGAATATTGCAGACTGAGAGGGTGTTCTCGGAATCTGAATTGCGTCAGGCAGCAAACTGGTTTAATCAGACTTTTGTTGGCAAGGAGCTCTCGGTTGTTCGTGAACAGTTGGTGCAGGAGTTGGAGCGTGCCAGAGGAGATATGGATGGGGCAATGCAGGGTATCGTGGAGATAGCTCAGCAGGCTGTGGTTTCAGGCAAGAAAGATCGGGAGAATGTAATGGTTTCCGGTAGATCCAGGCTGATGGAGTACAGTGAGTTGTGCGAGATGGATCGTCTACGTCAGTTATTTGCCGCTTTCAGTGAAAAAAGGGACATGATCCATCTATTGGATCAATGTATGGAGGCGGATGGGGTTCAGGTCTTTATTGGAGAAGAGTCTGGCTATCAGTCATTTGATGAATGCAGTGTGGTAACAGCCCCTTATCGTCATGGTGATGAGATTGTGGGCGTATTGGGTGTGATTGGCCCTACCAGAATGGCATACGATCGGGTGATTCCAGTAGTAGATGTAACAGCAAAAGTTTTAGGTTCTGCCTTGAATTCCATGGGGTAGCCCCCATAGGATAACTTGTGAGGGAGATCTGTTTGGGTCACGAAGTGATTTACATCAGAGTTTCCCTATCATAATGGTTTGTCACCAAATTAAAGAGAAGTAAAAGGATGTTGGAATGAGCAAAAAGGAAGTAGTGGATCCGGAGGAGTTGATAATCAGGGAAGATACTCCTGAACAGGATGCTGAGGATGTGGTGGATGAGTCTGTTTCTGATGCTGCTGGGGAGGACTCAGAGGAGAGTGCGGACCAGGCACCAGATCTGGAGGAGCCAGAGTCAGAGCTGGATAAGGCAAAAGCAGAGGTTGTTGAATACAGAGACAGAATGGCACGATTACAGGCAGAGATGGAGAATCTCCGCAAAAGGACAGCTCGTGATATTCAAAACGCACATAAATTTGCGCTTGAGTCATTCGCCAAAGAGCTGCTCTCTGTTGCAGACAGTATGGATCTGGGGATGCAAGCTGCAGGTGATACTGATGATGTCTCTTCAATTATCGAGGGGATGGAGCTGACAAGCAAGCAGCTGTTTGGGGTGTTGGAGAAGTTCAATGTTGAGATTATGGATGCACAAGGTATGCGCTTCGATCCAGAGCAGCATGAGGCGATGACCATGGTGCCAAATCCGGATATGGAGCCAAATACGGTGATGGATGTTATTCAGAAAGGGTATACACTGAATGATCGCCTATTGAGGCCGGCAAGAGTGATTGTAAGTTCTTGAATAAAATCCTTGAAAAGATCAAAACAGCCCCCATGTTATTGGACAGGTTGCTTTAACAGAGATAAATAAGGAACCTCTGAAAAAGCTTAATGAGATGGAGGTTTGGGAGAAGGGCTCTACTATAACCCTGCCCCCATAGAATAACTTGTGAGGGAGATCTGATTTGGTCACGAAGTGACTTAATCAAAGCTTCCATAACTTATTGAAAGAATTGTAATTGGAGAATATAGATGGGAAAGATTATCGGAATTGACTTGGGAACAACCAACTCCTGTGTGGCGGTACTGGAGGGTGGCAAGGCACGAGTAATTGAGAATAGTGAGGGTGCTCGTACTACACCATCAGTAATTGGATATACCAATGATGACGAGGTTCTGGTTGGACAGTCTGCAAAACGTCAGGCGGTTACCAATCCACACAATACCCTGTTTGCCATCAAGCGGCTGATCGGGCGCCGTTTTGAGGACAAGGTTGTGCAGAAGGATATTGATCTGGTCCCATATAAAATTGTCAAGGCAGACAATGGAGATGCCTGGGTTCAGGTTGGTGACAAGAAGATGGCTGCCCCCGAGGTCTCAGCTCGTGTTCTGCAGAAGATGAAAAAGACTGCCGAGGAGTATCTGGGTGAGGACGTCACCGAGGCCGTAGTAACTGTTCCCGCATATTTCAATGACTCCCAGCGTCAGGCGACCAAGGATGCAGGCAAGATTGCTGGCCTTGAGGTTAAGCGAATCATCAACGAGCCAACCGCAGCGGCACTGGCCTACGGTATGGACAAAAAGGAGGGAGATCGCACCATCGCTGTTTATGATTTGGGTGGCGGCACTTTCGATGTCTCTATTATCGAGATTGCAGAGATTGACGGGGAACATCAGTTTGAGGTGTTGGCAACCAATGGAGACACTTTCCTTGGAGGCGAGGATTTTGACAACCGCATCATGGACTACCTGGTTGATGAGTTCAAAAAGGATCAGGCTGTTGATCTATCCAAGGATCCAATGGCACTGCAGCGTCTGAAAGAGGCTGCAGAGAAGGCGAAGATCGAGCTCTCCTCCAGCTCACAGACTGATATCAATCTGCCATATGTTACCGCTGATGCATCGGGCCCCAAACATATGAATATCAAGATGACCCGCGCCAAGCTGGAGTCTCTGGTAGATGATCTGGTACAACGCTCTATCGAGCCGTGTCGTGTTGCACTCAAGGATGCAGGGCTATCTGCCTCCGATATTGGTGATGTGATACTGGTTGGTGGACAGACCCGTATGCCCAAGGTGCAGGAGCAGGTTCAGGCATTCTTTGGTAAGGAGCCGCGCAAGGATGTAAATCCGGATGAGGCAGTAGCGATGGGCGCAGCAATTCAGGGTGGTGTTCTGGCGGGAGATGTAAATGACGTCCTGTTGCTGGATGTGACTCCGCTCTCTCTGGGAATTGAGACTCTTGGTGGAGTAATGACCAAGTTGATCGAAAAAAATACTACGATTCCAACCAAGGCTCAGCAGGTCTTCTCTACTGCAGATGACAATCAGAACGCAGTTACGGTTCATGTGCTGCAGGGTGAGCGTGAGCAGGCCTCTGCAAACAAGTCGCTGGGCCGTTTTGATCTGGCCGATATCCCACCTGCGCCACGTGGCACCCCTCAGATTGAGGTAAGCCTCGATATTGATGCTAACGGTATCCTCAATGTATCTGCAAAAGACAAAAATACAGGAAAAGAGCAGTCAATCGTAATCAAGGCATCCAGTGGCCTTAGTGATGAAGAGATTGAGAAGATGGTAAATGATGCAGAGGCACATGCTGATGAGGACAAGAAGTTCCATGAGCTGGTTAATGCACGAAACCAGGCTGATGCCCTGATCCACTCTACTCGCAAAACCATGGAAGAGGCGGGTGACCAGGTTGAGGCGGATGAGAAGAGTGCGATTGAATCTGCAATCTCTGATCTTGAGTCTGTGATCAAGGAAGATGATGTGGCAGTGATTGAGGAGAAAACCAAGGCATTAACCGAGGCATCCTCAAAGATGGCAGAAAGGATGTATAGCCAGTCTGATGCAGCAGGTGCTGCCGCTGGAGCAGCGGCAGGTGATGCCGGCTCATCTGCAGATGATGATGTAGTTGATGCCGAGTTTGAAGAGGTTGATGACAAAAAGTAATACAGCCCATTAAACAGGCGTGTACCGCCATTCCCGCGAAGGCAGGAATCTAGTGAGCAGACTGTAAGTGGTCTGCTTTTCCTGGATTCCTGCCTTCGCGGGAATGACGTTCTGAACCATAACCCTTCCCCCATAGGATAACTTGTGAGGGAGATCAGATTGGGTCACGCAGTGACTTAATCAGAGCTTCCCTGGATGATTAATAACTAACCAAAAAACAACATGTCTAAAAGAGATTACTATGAAGTGCTGGGGGTTGACCGTAACGTAAGTGAGGGAGATCTGAAGAAATCATATCGTCGTATGGCGATGAAA
The DNA here is from genome assembly GCF_982804495.1 of Candidatus Thiopontia autotrophica. Classification (NCBI taxonomy): domain Bacteria; kingdom Pseudomonadati; phylum Pseudomonadota; class Gammaproteobacteria; genus Candidatus Thiopontia; species Candidatus Thiopontia autotrophica. The sequence goes on from NZ_CEYDPX010000016.1 coordinate 11,513, forward strand.
TATCATCCTGATCGTAACCCTGATAGTGAAGATGCCGAAGCAAAGTTCAAAGAGCTGAAAGAGGCTTATGAGGTTCTGAGTGATTCCCAGAAACGTGCAGCCTACGACCAGTTTGGGCATGCGGGAGTTGATCCATCAATGGGTGGGGGCCAGGGCGGCGGTTTTGGCGGCGGTGGTTTTGGAGGGTTTGAGGATATCTTTAGCGATATTTTTGGTGGTGGCAGAGGTCAAGGAGGAGGGGCTCAGGTTTATCGTGGAGCAGACCTTGCGTATCGGATGGAGCTCTCGCTGGAAGAGGCAGTTGGTGGGGTTACACGTGAGATAAATATTCCAGCAACCGAGACTTGTGACAAATGTAGTGGTACCGGGGCCAAGCCTGGAACCACCCCGGTTACATGTAGCACCTGTGGCGGGGCTGGTAAGGTGAGAATGCAGCAGGGATTTTTCTCGGTTGCTCAGGCCTGTCCAACCTGTCATGGCTCTGGAAAAGAGATCAAGGAGCCATGCACAGCATGTCGTGGGGCAGGCAAGGTCAAAAAGGATAAAACGTTATCGGTCAAGATTCCACCTGGGGTAGATACTGGAGACCGTGTGCGCCTTGGTGGAGAAGGTGAGGCTGGTGAGAATGGGGGCCCATCAGGTGATCTCTTTGTGGAGGTCTCAATAAAGGAACACAAAATATTCAAGCGTGATGGGGATGATCTCTATTGCGAGATTCCAGTTGGGATTGTGACAGCAACCCTGGGCGGTGAGGTAGATGTACCTTGTTTGGGCAACAGTCAGTGTGTCAAACTGAAGATTCCTGCCGAGTCACAGACAGGAAAACTGTTTCGTCTGCGGGGCAAGGGGGTAAAATCTGTACGTAGCCATGGCAAGGGTGATCTTCTCTGCAGGATGATTGTGGAGACACCGATTAAACTAAGCAACAAACAGAAAGAGCTGTTAAGGCAGCTGGATGATTCCCTGAATGAGAAGCGCGAGAAACATAGTCCGCACCACTCTTCGTGGATGGATAAGGTAAAAGGTTTTTTTGAGGATCTGGCCGAATAAAAGGGTATCTGTATATGAATCCTTGCGAAAGTAATCACAACCTCAACCATGCAGCACGCTCAAGCACATCCCTGTGTCGCTCGACTGTGGCCATCCAGGCCACAGACGGCTGCCTGTGTGAGGTTGTGATTACTTTCGCAAGGATTCATAGTAGAGTGCAGAATATTGGAATGTAGAGCTTTATAGAGAAAACAATGAAAAATAGTGTATCTATCTCAATAACAGGTGCTGGAGGAAGAATGGGGCGTAGCTTGATCGAGGCTACAACTGATGAACCAACGGCAACCCTGGTCTCAGCCATTGAGCACGGCGAGAGTAGTTATCTCGGCGTGGATTCTGGTGAGTTGGCAGGAGTTGGCAAGAGTGGTGTAGTTATAGATTCCGATGCCAAGGCTGCATTGAATGGGGCGGATGTTTTGATAGATTTCACCCGTCCCGCAGTGACTTTGACGAATATCGAGCTCTGTCGACAGAGTGGCACCAAAATGGTGATTGGCACCACCGGTTTTAGTGATGAGGAGAAGGCGATTATTGAAGAGGCCTCGAAGGATATTGCAATTGTCTTTGCTCCCAATATGAGTGTCGGGGTTAATCTCTGTTTCAAACTGCTTGATATGGCTGCCCGGGTAATGGGTGGTGATGTTGATATTGAGGTTATCGAGGCCCACCATCGTCACAAGATTGATGCGCCCTCAGGAACCGCTCTACGGATGGGAGAGGTGGTTGCCGATGCGCTTGGGAGAGACCTCGGTGAGTGCGCAGTATATGGGCGCGAGGGGGATACTGGAGAGCGTGATCGTGGCACCATAGGTTTTGAGACTATCCGTGCCGGAGATATCGTGGGTGAACATACAGTTATGTTTGCCGATATTGGGGAGCGGGTAGAGATTACCCACAAGGCATCAAGCAGACTCACCTTTGCCAAAGGGGCGGTGCGTGCAGCAGGGTGGCTGATGGAGAGGGAGAGCGGCCTCTTTGATATGCAGGATGTGTTGGGGCTACGTTAGGATCCCTGGTTTTATCAATCCTTGCTAAAGCAGTCGCAACCTCACACAGGCAGCCGTCTGTGGCCTGGATGGCCACAGTCGAGCGACACAGGGATGTGCTTGAGCGTGTTGCATGGGTGATGTTGCGACTGCTTTCGCAAATTCATATAAGAAAACCCCGGTTTTTCACGGGTAGGGCATGGACGTTTTACAGCACTCGGAGTAGAATTCGCCAAATCTCCCCATTATGGGCGGATACTGGACCGACTGGAGTTTGAACACGGGACTTGCGTAACAGTAACTCCCGTTTTCTATGCGCGAATCAACTATGGCAACACCTGCAATACTGGCACTGGAAGATGGTAGCCTCTTTTACGGGGAGTCAATTGGTATTTCTGGCAGCACTGCTGTTAAAGCGGTAGGTGAAGTGGTATTCAATACCGCAATGACCGGCTACCAGGAGATCCTGACAGACCCCTCCTATATGCGTCAGATAGTGACGCTCACCTATCCACACATTGGTAATGTTGGAACAAATCCGGAAGATGAAGAGTCACCTGCAGTGATGACTGCAGGGCTGGTTATTCGTGATCGTTCGCAAATTCAGAGTAACTGGCGTAGCAAAGAGACCCTTACAGAGTATCTGGTGCGCAACAATACAGTCGCAATTGCAGGTATAGATACTCGTCGTCTAACCAGAATTCTCAGAGAGAAGGGTGCACAGAGCGGCTGCATAGTTGCAGGTGACCAGATTGATGAGAATGCCGCCATTGCGGCAGCAAAGGCCTTTCCCGGACTGCAGGGTATGGATCTGGCCAGAGAGGTAACTACCGACAGACAGTACGATTGGGCCCAGGGGAGTTGGGAGCTCGAAGAGGGGTTGCCGGCACCGGTAGAGAACCCATCCTCACTGCCATGGCATGTTGTGGTCTATGACTATGGGGTCAAGCGCAATATCCTCCGCATGCTGGTGGATCGTGGCTGCCGTCTGCAGGTGGTGCCGGCCACAACTCCGGTCGAGGAGGTGCTCTCACTCAACCCTGACGGGGTATTCCTCTCTAATGGGCCTGGTGATCCAGAGCCATGCGACTACGCACAGAACAGTATCAAACGACTGCTTGACGAAAAGATGCCGCTGTTTGGCATCTGTCTTGGTCATCAGTTACTCTCCCTGGCCAGTGGTGCCAAAACAGAGAAGATGAAATTTGGCCACCACGGTGCCAACCATCCTGTTCAATCACTGCAGGGTGGAGAGGTGATGATCACCAGTCAGAACCACGGTTTTGCAGTTGATGAAAATAGCCTACCAGAAAACCTGATAGCAACTCATAGATCTCTCTTTGACAAGTCCCTGCAGGGGGTAGAGCGAACCGACTGTCCCGCATTCAGCTTTCAGGGGCATCCCGAGGCGAGCCCCGGCCCCCATGATGTAGCCCCACTATTTGACCACTTTATTGAGTTGATGCAGCAGGCGCGTGACGCAGCTGAGCAGGGAGTCGAGTAATGCCAAAGCGTACCGACATTAAAAGCATTCTGATTATTGGCGCAGGCCCGATTGTTATTGGGCAGGCGTGTGAGTTTGACTACTCTGGTGCCCAGGCCTGCAAGGCACTGCGTGAGGAGGGGTTCCGGGTAATTCTGGTTAACTCAAATCCCGCAACCATCATGACCGATCCGGAGATGGCGGACTCGATCTACATTGAGCCAATTCACTGGGAGACGGTTGAACGAATTATCGAGAAAGAGCGCCCCGATGCACTGCTTCCAACCATGGGTGGGCAGACAGCACTGAACTGTGCGCTTGATCTGGAGCGTGAAGGTGTGTTGGAGAAGTACGATGTAGAGATGGTTGGTGCAACCAGCAACGCCATCGACAAGGCTGAGGATCGTGAGCGTTTTCGTGATGCGATGCACAAGATCGGTCTGGATACCCCAGATTCTGATATTGCCCACAGCATGGAGGAGGCACGGCAGGTGCAGGCCTCTCTCGGTTTTCCGGTAATTATTCGCCCCTCGTTCACCATGGGCGGAAGTGGTGGTGGCATTGCCTACAATCGTGAGGAGTTTGCCGAGATCTGTGAGCGTGGTCTTGACCTCTCCCCAACCAATGAGTTGCTGATCGAAGAGTCGGTGCTGGGTTGGAAAGAGTATGAGATGGAGGTGGTGCGTGACCACAAGGATAACTGCATCATCATCTGCTCAATCGAGAATTTTGATCCCATGGGGGTTCATACCGGTGACTCCATAACCGTTGCCCCGGCACAGACCCTTACTGACAAGGAGTACCAGATCATGCGTAACGCCTCACTGGCGGTACTGCGTGAGATTGGTGTTGATACTGGTGGCTCCAATGTGCAGTTTGCGATCAATCCGGAAAACGGGCGGATGATCATCATCGAGATGAACCCAAGGGTCTCCCGTTCATCAGCACTGGCATCCAAGGCGACCGGATTCCCGATTGCCAAAATCGCCGCCAAGCTGGCAATTGGCTACACCCTCGATGAGCTCCAGAATGAGATTACCGGTGGTGCCACCCCGGCATCATTTGAGCCGTCGATTGACTATGTGGTCACCAAGATTCCCCGCTTCACCTTTGAGAAATTCCCCCAGGCAGAGGCAACCCTTACTACCCAGATGAAATCGGTGGGTGAGGTGATGGCAATTGGCCGCACCTTCCAGGAGTCGCTGCAGAAGGCACTTCGGGGGCTGGAGACAGGCGCTGACGGGCTGGATGAGAAGATTGCACTGGATGCAGACAATCTGAAAGAGACTCTGCGTAAACAGTTGCGGGTACCAGGGCCCGAGCGGATCTGGTATGTGGCGGATGCCTTCCGTGCCGGCTGGTCGATGGAAGAGATCTTTGAGGCAACCTGGATTGACCCCTGGTTCCTGGTGCAGATTGAGGATCTGCTTAAGGATGAGAGAGAGGTTGCAGCAGGTGTGCTAAATGACCTTGATGCGCTGCAGATGAAACTGCTGAAGCGCAAAGGGTTCTCGGACCGACGTCTGGCAACTCTACTGAAGAGTGATGAATATACAGTACGTAGCCATCGTCACCAGCTGGGTATACGCCCGGTATTCAAGCGGGTCGACACCTGTGCCGCAGAGTTCCCCACAAATACCGCCTATATGTACTCCACCTATGAGGAGGAGTGTGAATCCAACCCCTCGGACAATAACAAGATCATGGTGCTTGGTGGCGGCCCCAACCGGATTGGCCAGGGGATTGAATTCGACTACTGTTGTGTCCACGCGGCGCTGGCAATGCGCGAGGATGGATACGAGACCATTATGGTCAACTGTAATCCAGAGACCGTCTCCACTGACTATGACACCTCTGACCGACTCTACTTTGAGCCCCTTACTCTGGAGGATGTGCTGGAGGTTGTTGAGGTTGAAAAACCGGCAGGAGTCATCGTTCAGTATGGTGGTCAGACCCCGCTGAAATTGGCGCTGGATCTGGAGAGGGCAGGGGTTCCGATTATTGGAACCAGCCCTGATGCGATTGATCTGGCAGAGGATAGAGAGCGGTTCCAGCAGGCGCTTAATAAACTGGGTCTGCTACAGCCACCCAACCGTACTGCCCGTGCAGAAGATGAGGCGCTGGTATTGGCAGAGGAGATTGGTTATCCACTGGTTGTACGCCCATCCTATGTGCTGGGTGGACGGGCCATGGAGATTGTTCACGATGCCGAGGGGCTGCAGACCTATTTCCGCGAGGCCGTACAGGTCTCCAATGAGAGCCCAGTGCTGCTGGACCGTTTCCTCAATGACGCAATCGAGGTGGACGTGGATGCAATCTGTGACGGCACCGATGTGGTGATCGGCGGCATCATGCAGCATATTGAGCAGGCCGGAGTTCACTCTGGTGATTCTGCATGCTCACTGCCGCCATATGATCTCTCCGATGAGGTTCAGGATCGTCTACGCGAACAGACTCGTGCAATGGCGCTTGAATTGAAAGTGTTGGGTCTGATGAATGTGCAGTTTGCGATTCAGAGAACCGCTGAGGGAGATAATATCTACGTCCTGGAGGTCAATCCACGTGCATCCCGTACTGTTCCCTTCGTCTCCAAGGCGATTGGACGACCACTGGCCAAGGTAGCAGCCCGCTGTATGGCTGGCCAGAGCCTCAGTGAGCAGGGGGTAACAACAGAGATTGTTCCCGACTACTTCTCGGTCAAGGAGGCGGTATTCCCGTTTGTTAAGTTTCCGGGAGTGGATCCGCTACTGGGGCCGGAGATGAAATCAACCGGAGAGGTGATGGGGGTTGGCCACAGCTTTGGCGAGGCCTTCGCAAAATCACAACTTGCTGCTGGTGGACCTCTTCCCAAATCTGGACGAGCATTCATCAGTGTTCGTGATGGTGACAAAGAGGCGATCATCAAGGTTGCCAGAGAGTTGTCAGATGCCGGATTTGAGCTGGTTGCAACAAGTGGGACCGCAAAATCGCTGAATAGTGCCTCTATCTCCTGCGAACGCATTAATAAGGTAACAGAGGGGCGCCCTCATATTGTGGACCGGATCAAGAATGGCGAGATTGATCTCATCATCAATACTACGGAAGGGAAACATGCAATTTCCGACTCATACTCTATCCGTCGCGAGACACTAAATCAGAAGATTACCTACTTTACAACGGTGGCTGGGGCGCAGGCGGTGGCTTATGCACTCTCCAAGCTGGATGATCGTGAGGTTAATAGGTTACAGGATCTACATGGAGAAGCCTCATGAACACGATTCCATTAACAGTAAAAGGTGCAGAAAAACTTCGTAAGGAGCTACATCACCTTAAATCAGTAGAGCGCCCAGAGGTGGTGGATGCCATTGCCGAGGCACGTGCACACGGGGATCTCAAGGAGAATGCAGAATACCATGCGGCCCGTGAGCAGCAGGGATTTATCGAGGGCAGAATTCAGGATCTTGAAGCAAAGCTTAGTAATGCTCAGGAGATTGATGTCTCTACCTTGCCACAGAATGGACGTGTTGTATTTGGTGTGACTGTAGTATTGGAAGATGAAGATAGTGGAGAAGAGATTACCTACCAGATTGTTGGAGATGACGAGTCTGATATCAAAGAGGGGCGTATATCCATTAATTCACCGATTGCCCGGGCATTAATCGGCAAGGAAGAGGGAGAGCCTGCAGTGGTGCAGACGCCCGGAGGCACCAGAAATCTGGAGATTGTAGAGATTCTATATATTCCCTGAGCTTTTAGGGAGAGCCATATGTGAGCTACTTGTATGAGCTACGTGGAGTATGAGCTACTTGGGGATTTGCAGTGATGGTGTTTTTGCTTTGCGGTAGAGCAGAGCAACATGTCCAACAGTCTGCACAAGGGCGGCCCCACTTTTAGTGACAAGTTCATCAATCAGGTTTTTGCGCTCCTCACGATCTCCGGCATTGACCCGAATCTTGATCAGCTCGTGATGCTCAAGGGACTGATCCAGTTCTGATAGAACCCCCTCGGAGAGACCATTTCCACCAACTGTAACTAATGGGTGAAGCTCATGACCCAATCCGCGAAGGTGACGTTTCTGTTTTCCTGTAAGATCCATAACTATATTTGAGAGCCCTTAGAGCCTGTCCCTTGTAAATAAGATGCGTATGGTAATGTCGAGAATTCACTGTGGCAAGAAGTAAAAGTAGTAGCCGCTGGCTACAGGAGCATTTTGATGACGAGTTTGTGAAAAAGGCTCAGTCAGAGGGATACCGCTCGCGTGCAGTCTATAAACTGCTGGAGATTGACAAGAAAGACCATCTGTTGCGTCCTGGACAGCGAATTGTGGATTTGGGAGCGGCTCCAGGAGGCTGGACTCAGGTTGCGGTAAAAAAAGCAGGAAAAGGTGGGGCAGTGGTTGCCATGGATCTGTTAGATATAGAGCCAGTACCGGGAGCAACATTTTTACAGGGTGATTTCAGGGATGATGATGTTCTGGAACAGCTGCTGGAGATTGTAGGGGAAGAGAAGGTTGATCTGGTTCTCTCCGATATGGCGCCGAATATGAGTGGAATGAGTGCAGTAGATATTCCTCGAGCAATGATGCTTGTTGAGATGGCACATGATTTCGCAAAACAAAATCTGAAAAAGGGCGGAGATCTTCTGATGAAGGTATTCCAGGGAGATGGTTTCGATGAGCTGCTGCGTGCTCTAAGGAGAGATTTCTCTGTGGTAATTACCAGAAAACCAAAAGCATCAAGAAATCGTAGTCGTGAGGTCTATCTGTTGGCCAGAAAATTCAGGGGCTGAAGTGCAGAGTACCACTTGAATTCGGGTATACTTGCCCCCATACAGTAGAGATACCAATAAAATCCAGGAACACTACCTTGAATGACATGATGAAAAATATCCTCCTTTGGGTCGTTATTGCAACGGTCCTTATGTCTGTTTTTAACAGTTTTGGACCAACCAACTCCAACTCGCAAAATGTGGCGTACTCCCAGTTTATTACTGATGTTCGTCAGGGGCGGGTGAGCAGTGTTGATATTGAAGGTCCTGTGTTGAAGGGGGTCAACAGTTCCGGGCAATCATTCATCTCGTACAATCCTGGTGATAGTGGGTTGATGGGTGATCTTATTGATAATGGCGTAGTCATCAATGCACAACCTCCTGAACAGCAGGGTATGTTGATGCAGATATTTATCTCCTGGTTCCCCATGCTGCTGTTGATCGGGGTCTGGATTTTCTTTATGCGTCAGATGCAGGGTGGTATGGGCGGCAAGGGTGGCCCAATGTCATTTGGTAAAAGCAAGGCGCGCCTCCTTAATGAGGATCAGGTACAGGTTACATTTGCCGATGTTGCTGGTGTAGAGGAGGCCAAAGAGGAGGTCTCTGAGCTGGTAGATTTTCTGCAGGATCCGGGCAAATTCCAGAAACTTGGGGGCAAGATTCCACGCGGTGTACTACTGACAGGCTCCCCTGGTACCGGTAAGACACTGCTTGCAAAGGCAATTGCAGGCGAGGCAAAGGTTCCATTTTTTACTATCTCAGGTTCTGATTTTGTAGAGATGTTTGTCGGTGTTGGAGCCTCTCGTGTTCGTGACATGTTTGAGCAGGCGAAGAAGAATGCACCATGCATCATTTTTATTGATGAGATCGATGCGGTTGGGCGTCATCGTGGAGCTGGTTTAGGTGGCGGACATGATGAGCGTGAACAGACCCTTAATCAGTTACTGGTAGAGATGGATGGCTTTGAGGCCAATGATGGCGTGATCGTTATTGCAGCCACCAACCGCCCCGATGTGCTTGATCCCGCACTTTTGCGTCCTGGTCGTTTCGATCGCCAGGTTGTGGTGCCGCTACCTGATGTGCGTGGCCGCGAGCAGATTATCAAGGTTCACATGAACAAGGTTCCAGTTGCCAAGAATGTCAAACCGAAGGTGCTGGCGCGTGGTACCCCAGGATTTTCTGGCGCAGACCTGGCCAACCTGGTTAATGAGGCTGCACTATTTGCTGCCAAGGCGGGGAAACGCCTTGTCAATATGGTTGAGTTTGAGAAAGCCAAGGACAAGATCATGATGGGGGCAGAACGCCGCTCCATGGTGATGAGTGATGATGAGAAAGCTCTTACAGCATTTCATGAGGCTGGGCACGCGATTGTCGGACTCTCGGTTCCTGATCACGACCCTGTCTACAAGGTGACAATTATTCCCCGTGGACGGGCTCTGGGTGTAACCATGTTCCTTCCGGAGGGTGATCGCTACAGCCACAGCAAACAGCGTCTTGAGAGTCAGATATCCAGCCTTTTTGGTGGGCGTATTGCCGAGGAGATAGTGTTTGGCAAGGATGCGGTTACCACTGGTGCCTCCAATGATATTGAGCGTGCAACCGATATTGCACGCAACATGGTTACGAAATGGGGTCTGTCCGATAAGCTGGGGCCGTTGACCTATGCTGAAGAGGAGGGAGAGGTGTTTCTTGGACGTTCTGTCACCAAACATAAAGAGGTCTCTGATGAGACTGCCCATCTGATTGATGAGGAGATACGTTCACTGATTGACCGTAATTACAAACGTTCCGAGGATATCCTGAAAAACAGTCGGGATAAGCTCGACATGATGGCCGATGCCCTGATTCGTTTTGAGACCATTGATGAAAATCAGATCAAGGATATTATGGAGGGGAGAGCACCGCAGCCACCAGAGGATTGGAGTGATTCAGATAACGAGGGTGGATCAGAGGAGTCGATCAAGGCGGAAATATCGTCAACAGACAAAGACAAGGGGTCGGACTCTTCCATAGGTGGTCCTGCCAACCAGCACTGAAGAGCTGGATTTGAATTTTCACACTCCCCAGATAATGGGGATTCTCAATGTTACTCCTGACTCCTTCTCTGATGGGGGAGAGTACCTTGCTCTAAATGCAGCACTGTCTCAGGCTGCCAACATGGCTAATAGTGGTGCGGATATCATCGATATTGGTGGTGAATCAACCAGGCCAGGTGCATCTGCGGTAACTGTTGAGGAGGAGTTGCAACGGGTAATACCTGTAGTTGAGGCTATTCACAAAAATATAAATGTCATCATATCGGTTGATACCAGCAAGCCAGAGGTAATGGAGGCCGCAGTCAATGCAGGGGCAGGATTGATAAACGATGTTCGTGCTCTTCAAGAAGATGGTGCCATGGCTATGGCAGCACTACTTGATGTCCCGGTATCTCTGATGCATATGCAGGGGCAGCCGAGAACCATGCAGGAGTCGCCCGATTATGAGGATGTTACTGATGATGTTATCAGGTTCCTGAGAGGCAGGATTGCCGATTGTGAGCTGGCAGGAATCCCACGATCAAATCTGCTGATAGATCCTGGATTTGGTTTTGGCAAGAGACTGGAACATAACTACAAGTTGCTTAGAGATTTGCATGGTTTCAAGAGCCTGGATCTCCCCCTGCTTGTTGGAATATCAAGGAAGTCAATGGTTGGAGCAGTGCTTGACGATGCGCCAGTTGGAGATAGAGTATGGGGTAGTGTCGGAGCAGCAGTGGTTGCTGTAGAGCGTGGAGCAGACATTGTGCGGGTACATGATGTGAAAGAGACCAGGGAGGCACTATTGGGTGCAGGCCTGCTTAGGGAGCAGAGTGCATGAGTAGAACTTATTTTGGTACTGATGGAATACGTGGGAAGGTTGGGGAGCCACCAATTACTCCAGACTTTGCGATGCGTCTTGGATATGCTGCAGGCAAGGTTTTATCCAGAGAGAAGCATGGCATGGTGCTGATCGGCAAGGATACCCGTATCTCTGGATATATGTTCGAGTCCGCTCTGCAGGCAGGATTTTCCGCAGCAGGAGTTGACGTTGGCCTGTTGGGACCTATGCCAACCCCGGCAGTTGCATATCTTACCCGCACCTTGCGCGCACTGGCTGGAGTTGTGATTAGTGCATCACATAATCCATTTTATGATAATGGCTTCAAGTTCTTCTCTGCTGAGGGGAAAAAGTTACCAGACAGCTGGGAGCACGAGGTTGAGGCGCTGCTACAGAAGCCTATGAATACAGTTGAATCATCGAATCTGGGCAAGGCCCGCCGCGTAGATGATGCGCCTGGGCGATATATTGAATTTTGTAAAGGAACTGTTCCTGCAGGTTTTTCACTGCAAGGCCTGAAACTGGTGGTCGATTGTGCCAATGGAGCGACCTATGCAACAGCTCCACATGTATTTACTGAGCTTGGTGCAGAGGTTGTGGTAATAGGTAACACCCCTGATGGATTGAATATCAACCATGAGGTTGGCTCAACCTCTCCTGGGGTGATGGTGGATATGGTCAAGAAGCACGGCGCAGATCTTGGTGTTGGTCTGGATGGTGATGGGGATCGCTGCATTATGGTTGATAGTGGTGGCAAGATTATTGATGGTGATCTTCTTCTTTACATTATTGCCCGCTCCAGGCAGCGACAGAATGCGCTCAGTGGTCCAGTGGTTGGGACCCTGATGACTAATCTTGGTGTAGAGCATGCATATGCCAGTCATAACATCCAGTTTATGAGGGCGGCAGTTGGTGACCGCTATGTATTGGAGATGCTGGATGCAAATGGTGGGGTTATAGGCGGAGAGTCATCAGGTCACCTGATCTGTCTGGATAGAACAACAACCGGTGATGGTGTGGTTAGTGCTCTGCAGGTGTTGTTTGAGATGGTGGAGAGAGGAAAAACCATGGCCGAATTGACTGCAGATGTGGCTCTATATCCCCAGAAAATGATCAATGTTCCGCTTCAACAGAGAGGAGTTGCCGATAGTGAGGTGATTCAGCAGGCGGTTGGCTCTGCAGAGGAGAGGCTTGGGGATAGAGGGCGCATATTGCTACGTCCATCGGGTACCGAGCCTCTGGTTCGGGTGATGGTAGAAGGGAAGGATGAGGCAGAGGTCACTGCCATGGCTGAAGAGTTGGCAGAGGTGGTTCGGCAACAGGTAGGAAGCTAAGCTCAAGCACGGGCAGGCTTTCCCTGAAAAAAGCAGCTTGGAGGGTCAGGTCTTTACTTTTGCGCGCAAAAGTAAAGACCTGACCCCTTTGTAGTCCTAGCATCTGTTGAGTAGTTACCAATTTAGATTGATTTATTGGCGCTGAATCGCTAAGATTCGCCGCTGCAATTTCGTGGAAGGGAGTTACCAATGCGTCAGCCAATTATTGCTGGAAACTGGAAAATGAATGGATCACTCGAGAGTATTCGTGCTCTGGTGGCTGGTCTGAAGAGTGGAATCGGAGAGGTGAATGTCGCCGAGATGGCGGTATGTCCACCTGCGGCCTATCTTGCTGAGGTCTCGGCACTGGTTGCAGGGACAGATATCGCACTGGGCGGACAAGATCTAAGTAATGCAGCATCAGGAGCCTATACAGGTGAGGTAGCAGGTTCCATGCTTAATGATTTCAACTGTAAATATGTAATTGTTGGTCATTCAGAGCGTCGTAATATTCGTGGTGAGAGTGACGAGCTGGTGGCAGAAAAGTTCAAGGCGGCACAGGATGCAGGAATTACTCCAATTCTATGTGTTGGCGAGCTTCTGGAGGAGCGCGAAGAGGGGGTAACAGAGGCAGTTTGTGCACGGCAGATCGACGCAGTAATTAATGCTTATGGTGTGGCGGCGCTTGAGAACTCAATTATTGCCTACGAGCCTGTATGGGCAATCGGTACAGGAAAGACTGCCTCCCCTGAACAGGCGCAAGAGGTTCATGCCTTTATACGCGCACATGTTGGTAAACAGGATCAGGCAGTGGCTGATGGTCTGCGTATTCAGTACGGCGGCAGCATGAATGCAGGTAATGCAGCAGATCTTCTGGCTCAGCCAGATATTGATGGTGGATTGATTGGCGGAGCTTCTCTGAAGGCAGAAGATTTCCTCGCAATTGGTCGCGCCGCAGGATAAGTAAAGATGCAGACAATACTTTTATTGGTTCACGTTTTCGCGGCAGTAGCGATGGTTGGACTTATTTTGATACAGCAGGGCAAAGGGGCAGATGCGGGCGCTGCATTTGGTAGTGGTGCCTCTGCAACAGTTTTTGGATCTGAGGGGTCAGCATCCTTCATGACACGACTAACTGCCGGATTGGCAACAATATTTTTCATCACCAGCCTCTCTTTGGCATACTTTTCTGGAAATAAGGAAGAGGTGGCAACCAGTGTGGTTGATCGCCTACAGCCTGTTGAAGAGAGAGGGGGGCAGGTGCCTGTTGAAGAGAAGATTCTTGAGCAGTTGACTGAGCAGGGGGCGGGCCCAAGTGGTGGCATACCGGTTCCTGAAGAGAAGTAAGAGATAGTTTTTATTGCCGAAGTGGTGGAATTGGTAGACACGCTATCTTGAGGGGGTAGTGGCGTAAGCCGTGCCGGTTCAAGTCCGGCCTTCGGCACCATTTTTTAAGACCTGGAGCTTGCACGATTACTTGCAAGATTTGGGTAAGATAGAGGGTGGATTTTTTTGTCCATCTTGTTGAGAAAAGATACACTGGGCTTTCCGTTGGATGGAGCGGGAATAATACAATAATAATGTTAGAAAATTACCTACCTGTTTTGATGTTTATTGTCATTGGCCTTGCTGTCGGAGTCGGTCCGATAGCTATAGGTTTTCTGTTAGGTGAGCATCGTCCAGACAGAGAGAAGAATTCTCCTTATGAGTGTGGATTCGAGCCCTTCGAGGACTCGCGCATGAAGTTTGATGTACGTTTCTATCTGGTCGCAATCCTCTTTATTATCTTTGATCTGGAAATTGCATTCCTCTTTCCATGGGCCATTGTGCTCGACAAGATCGGGGTAGTGGGTCTGGTTGCAATGGGTATTTTCCTGACTATTTTGGTGATCGGATTTATCTATGAGTGGAAGAAGGGGGCTCTGGAATGGGAATAGAGGGGCTACTTGAAGAGGGTGTTGTAACCACCACTGCTGACAAACTTATCAATTGGGCTCGTACTGGTTCCATGTGGCCAATGACTTTTGGTCTTGCCTGTTGTGCGGTTGAGATGATGCACTCTGCGGCAGCACGTTATGATCTTGACCGTTTCGGCATGATTTTCCGCCCCAGTCCACGCCAGTCTGATGTGATGATCGTGGCAGGAACCCTGGTCAACAAGATGGCCCCTGCACTGCGCAAAGTCTATGACCAGATGTCCGAACCACGCTGGGTAATATCCATGGGATCCTGCGCCAATGGTGGAGGCTATTACCACTACTCATATTCAGTTGTACGTGGTTGTGACCGTATCGTGCCGGTAGATATATATGTGCCCGGTTGTCCACCAACTGCAGAGGCGCTGTTCTACGGAATTCTTCAACTGCACGACAAGATTCGTCGTACCAACACAATTGCACGTTAATAATGGCACTGACTGACGACACACTGCAGGAGCGGATTGAGGAGCGGTTTGAGGATATGGAGCTCTCGTTTAGTGATGAGCTTGGTGAGCTGACAGTTGAGGTTAGCGCATCTGACTACCTTGCATTTTGTGGTGCTCTACAAGAGAGGGCACATTTTCAGCTAGATCAGCTGATTGACCTTTGTGGGGTTGATTACTCGGAATATGGAAAAGAGGCAGGGGAGGTATGGACGGGGAGACGTTATGCAGTCGTTCTTCATCTTCTGTCTACCCGTCTTAATGAGCGCTTGCGAGTGCGCGTCTTTGCTGAAGATGATGAATTTCCGATTGTGCCATCGGTTATCGATATCTGGAAATCTGTAAACTGGTATGAACGAGAGGCGTTCGACCTGTTTGGGATTGTATTTGATGGGCATCCAGATCTTAGAAGAATTTTAACTGACTACGGTTTTATTGGACACCCATTCCGCAAGGACTTCCCTATGGTTGGCAATGTCGAGATGCGATATGACGATCTGCAGAAGAGGGTTGTTTATGAGCCTGTATCCATTGAGGAGAGGGTGAATACTCCACGTGTAGTGCGCAAGGACAATCGCTATGTCTGAGTCAGCGACAGAGATCAAGAATTTTACGCTTAACTTCGGTCCTCAGCACCCTGCTGCGCATGGTGTGTTGCGCCTTATCCTGGAGATGGACGGCGAGACGATTGAACGTGCAGATCCACATATTGGTCTACTGCATCGTGCAACAGAGAAGCTTGCAGAAAAGAGGATGTATAACCAGAGCATCCCCTATATGGATCGACTCGATTACGTCTCCATGATGTGCAATGAACACGCATATGTGATGACTATCGAGAAGATGCTGCAGCTGGAGGTTCCGGAGAGAGCACAATATATCAGGGTGATGTTTGACGAAATCACCCGAATCCTCAACCACCTGATGTGGCTGGGAACCCATGCGCTGGACGTGGGTGCAATGACAGTATTCCTCTACTGCTTCCGTGAGCGTGAAGATCTGATGGATCTCTATGAAGCGGTCTCCGGTGCCCGTATGCATGCAGCATATTATCGCCCTGGCGGGGTCTATCGTGACCTGCCAGACGAGATGCCAAAGCACAAGCCAAATCGCTGGAGAAGCGATAAGGATCTGGAGCGACAGAATATAGGACGTGATGGTTCTGTGCTGGACTTTATCGAGAACTTTACCGAGCGTTTCCCCAAACTGGTTGATGAGTACGAGACTCTTCTAACCGATAACCGTATCTGGAAACAGCGGACTGTTGATATCGGCATTATTCCCCCGGATCTGGCCAGGCAGCTTGGGTTTACAGGACCAATGATCCGAGGTTCCGGCATTCCATGGGACCTGCGTCGCAAGGAGCCTTACGAGGTCTATGACAGACTTGATTTTGAGATTCCGGTTGGAGTAAATGGCGACAGTTACGATCGTTATCTGGTCAGAATGGAGGAGATGCGCCAATCAAACCGCATCATCAAGCAGTGTGTAGATTGGTTGAAGAGTAATTCAGGGCCGGTTATGGCTGCTGACCAGAAGGTGGCTCCACCACCGCGTGCAGAGATGAAGGAGGGGATGGAGTCACTGATCCACCACTTCAAATACTTTACAGAGGGATACACAATTCCCAAGGGTGAGGCCTATGCAGCGGTAGAGCATCCCAAGGGAGAGTTTGGCACCTATATTCTCTCTGATGGTGCAAACAAGCCCTACCGACTCAAGATTAGAGCCCCAGGTTTTGCCCATCTGGCTGCCATGGAAGATATGGTTAAGGGACATATGCTGGCTGATGTGGTAACAGTGATTGGTACCATGGACGTTGTATTTGGTGAGATTGATCGATGAACAAGCATTACATAGGTTATGACAATATGGGAAATTCAGCCGTCAGTGGCCAGGGATGGCCGCAGTCGAGCGTATATGGATATACTCGCAACGTGCTGAATTTCCCATATTGTTATGAGCTGAACCGTGCTGTCGGTGGAGATTTGTAATGGGCATGACAATCTCAGAAGCAGCACGTGCAGACATTGATCGCTGGATTGAAAAATATCCAGAAGAGCAGAAGCAGTCTGCAGTAATGGCTGCACTGCGTATTGTCCAGGACGAAAATAGTGGATCACTGACCACGGAAATGATGGATGAGGTGGCCGAGTATCTGGATATGCCGCCAATCAATGTCTACGAGGTTGCCACCTTCTACTCCATGTATGAACATAAACCGGTCGGTAAACACAAACTCTGTGTCTGCACCAACATATCCTGCATGTTGAGAAATTCAAAAGGGGTTGTTGATCACCTTGAAGAGAAGCTTGGTATTGGATTTGGTGAGGTTACCGAAGATGGAGTCTTCTCTCTGAAAGAGGTGGAGTGTCTGGGTGCCTGTGTCAATGCCCCGGTCATGCAGGTGGGGGAGCACTACCATGAGCACCTCAACCCCGAGAAGATTGACAGTCTACTCGACGAACTGAGGCAGGAGAGCTAACCATGGCTAATCAGGTCTGTTTCAGAAATAACCACCTCGAGAACTCCTGGACCCTCGCCGCCTACCAGAGCAGTGGCGGCTATGAGGTGGTAAAAAAAATACTTGGTGAGAAAACCTCGCCAGAAGAGTTGATTGAAGAGATTAAACTATCTGCCCTGCGTGGACGCGGTGGTGCAGGTTTTCCAACCGGGCTGAAGTGGAGCTTTATGCCCCGTAGTGCGCCGGGACAGAAATATATAGTCTGCAATTCGGACGAGGGTGAGCCTGGAACCTGCAAGGACCGTGACATCCTCCGCTACAACCCTCATCAACTGATTGAGGGGATGATTATTGCCGGTTACTGTATCGGCGCATCGGCTGGCTACAACTATATCCGCGGCGAGTTCTGGGAGCCATACAGCCGCTTTGAGGGGGCACTGGAAGAGGCGCGTGCCGCCGGACTGCTGGGAGATAATATTCTCGGTAGCGGTTTTGACTTTCAG
Organism: Candidatus Thiopontia autotrophica; assembly: GCF_982804495.1. Classification (NCBI taxonomy): domain Bacteria; kingdom Pseudomonadati; phylum Pseudomonadota; class Gammaproteobacteria; genus Candidatus Thiopontia; species Candidatus Thiopontia autotrophica. Next base: position 29,336 of record NZ_CEYDPX010000016.1, read on the forward strand.
CTCCACTCCCATCTTGGTGCTGGTGCCTATGTCTGTGGTGAAGAGACAGCACTACTGAATTCCATTGAGGGCAAGAAGGGGCAGCCGCGTTTCAAGCCGCCATTCCCTGCCGGATTTGGTCTCTATGGTCGTCCCACCACAATAAATAACACAGAGAGTCTCGCCTCTATTCCGGTTATTCTCTCTAAAGGTGGACAGTGGTTCCTCGATCAGGGGCTACCCAATGCTGGAGGGGAGAAACTGTTTTCCGTATCAGGCCATGTAAATAGGCCTGGGAACTACGAAGTTCCAATGGGAACACCATTCTCCGAACTGCTGGAGATGGCAGGCGGAGTTCGAGATGGACACCAACTGAAGGCTGTAATTCCGGGCGGATCATCTACTCCAGTAGTACCGGGCGAGCAGATGATGGAGATCAATATGGACTATGACTCCATCGCATCAGCGGGTTCCATGCTTGGTGCAGGCTCTGTGATCGTGATGGATGAGACTACCTGCATGCCACGGGTTCTGGCCCGTCTGGCCTACTTCTATTATGAGGAGTCCTGCGGGCAGTGCACCCCGTGCCGTGAGGGTACGGGTTGGCTCTCACGGGTAACCCAGAGAATTGAGGATGGCAGTGGAGCTCAGGAAGATATTGATCTGCTCGACAGTGTAGCTGGAAACATTGAGGGCAACACCATCTGTGCGTTGGGAGATGCAGCGGCGATGCCTGTACGCAGCTTCCTGAAACATTATCGTGATGAATTCCAGCACCATATTGACCACAAGCAGTGCATGGTGACATCGGACTGGTAGAGAGAGATATGAATATTTGTATAAGTTTTGACAATCCTGCAGCTACAGCCGTCTGTGCCCTGGATGGGTGTAGCCGAGTGACACAGGGATGTGCCTGAACGTGCTGTAGATACAGGACTGTCGAAACTTTAGAGACTATTAATGACAATGGATACGCAGAAAGACATAGTTACTGTTGAAATCAACAATACTCAGCTTGAAGCCAGGCAGGGGCAGATGTTGATTGAGGTTGCTGATGCCAATAACATCTCGATCCCGCGTTTCTGTTATCACAAGAAACTCTCTGTCTCAGCCAACTGTCGGATGTGTCTGGTTGAGGTTGAGAATGCACCAAAGATGCTCCCTGCCTGTGCAACCCCGGTAACTGACGGCATGAAGGCGTGGACAAAGTCACCAAAAGCCATTGCTGCACAGAAGAGCGTGATGGAGTTCCTGCTGATCAACCATCCACTGGACTGCCCGGTATGTGATCAGGGCGGGGAGTGTGATCTGCAGGAGATGGCTCTGGGGTATGGAGGATATAAAGCCAGATATGGTGAGAACAAGCGGATTGTAAAAGACAAGGATTATGGTTCTCTGGTATCAACCGAGATGACTCGCTGTATCCACTGTACCCGCTGTATACGTTTCAGCACAGAGATTGCTGGAGTAACAGAGCTTGGTGGTACCGGACGTGGTGATCATATGGAGATTGGTACCTATGTACGTAAAACCCTGAGTTCAGAGCTGTCGGGCAATATGATCGACCTCTGTCCGGTTGGTGCACTACTCTCAAAGCCATTCCTCTTTTCGGCACGTTCATGGGAGATGAATAGTCTGCCGGGTATCGCACCTCATGATGCGGTTGGCTCTAATATTCAGATCCAGACTCGTCAGGGTAAGGTGATGCGAGTTATCCCACGAGAAAACGGGGATATCAATGAGATCTGGATCTCTGATCGTGACCGTTTTAGCTATCTCGGACTCGGTAGTGATGACAGATCAACCCAGCCAATGGTGCGGGATGAATCTGGTGAGCTGGTAGAGACAGATTGGCAGACTGCACTGGAGACTGCTGTTAATGGTCTCAAGGCGGCTGCATCAGAACATGGTGGCGATGCCATAGGTGCTGTTGCCTCACCAAGTAGCACGACAGAAGAGTTTTATCTGTTACAAAAATTGATGCGTGGATTGGGTTCATCAAATATTGATTACCGATTGCACCAACAGGATTTCTCCGCTCAATCAGAACAGATCGCGCCACAACTGGGGTGCTCCATTAATGATATTGAAGGGATGGACTCCATTCTGATTGTAGGCAGCAATCTGCGACATGAGCAGCCCCTGTTATCCCACAGAGTCCGCAAGGCCGCCCTGAATGGTGGTGCTGTTTCAACACTTAATCCTGACGGTATTGAGTTTAATTTTTCCCTCTCCGAGCAGATAGTGACTGACCGCTTAACCAGTGATTTAGCTGCAGTCACCAAGGCAATGGTTGATCTTGGCAAGGGTGGTGAGCTAGCAGGCCTGTCGGCTCTGGTCTCAAATGCTGTAGTTACAGAGTCACATAGAGCAGTTGCAGACTCACTGATTAATGGGGCGAAGAGTATGGTGTTGATGGGTGAGATCGCCTATCGGGACCGGAACCAGTCAGTAATCTATGCCCTTGCAGGGGCAATCGCAACGATGGCTTCCGGAATATTCAGTGTTGTAACTGAAGGTTCCAATGCTCTTGGTGGAGCACTTGCTGGTGCTGTTCCACACAGTGGTGTGGCTGGTGCATCTGTTGATGCAACAGGAAAAGATATTGCAACAATGGTAGAGCTGCCACCCAAAGCACTGGTGCTGACAGGAGTTGAGGGGGGGCGAGATATCTCTGCTGATCTTGTCAACTCCAGTAATTTTGTGGTTTCACTATCCCTGTTTGCAGACCCGGTAATAAGAGATAATGTAGATGTTATCCTGCCCATGGCGGCATTCAGCGAGACCTCTGGTACTTTTGTAAATGCAGAGGGTAAGTGGCAGAGCTTCAGCGGAGCAGTGGCACCAATGGGTGGATCACGCCCAGGCTGGAAGATTTTGAGAGTGCTTGGTACGTTGGCCAATATTGATGGGTTTGATTTTGACAGTTCAGAAGATATTCTGGAAGAGTTAAAGAGTGCCTGTGATCAAGCTGATGACAAGCAGTGGTCATGGAGTGCCCCATCTGATCTTGGGGATCAGGAATCAACTACTGAAGCTGGATCACCAATCTATCAGGTTGATGCACTTGTGCGTCGCTCTGAACCACTACAGCAGATATCCTTTTCTCGAGTTGAGAATGGAGGTGCAATATAATGTTTGGACTGCCAGATGAGGTGATCACTGTGCTCTGGACCTTGATCAAGATTGTTGCCATTGTGGCTCCGCTGATGATTAGTGTTGCCTATCTCACTTATGCAGAACGGAAAATCATTGGTTATATGCAGGTTCGTGTTGGACCAAACCGGGTTGGTCCAAAAGGGTGGTTGCAACCGATTGCCGATGCACTGAAATTGATGTTCAAGGAGATTATCCTCCCAACTGGTGCAAACAAGGCCCTGTTTGTAGTGGCACCAGTGCTCTCTATTGCACCAGCACTGGCTGCCTGGGCGGTAATTCCGTTTGATGATGGAATGGTGCTGTCAAATCTTGATGCTGGTCTGTTATATATTCTGGCCCTTACCTCAGTTGGAGTTTATGGTGTAATTATTGCCGGATGGGCCTCCAACTCGAAGTATGCATTCCTCGGGGCGCTGCGCTCGGCGGCTCAGGTGGTCTCCTATGAGATTGCAATGGGATTTGCGCTGGTTGGTGTACTGATGGCTGCTGGCAGCCTCAATCTTGGCGATATTGTTCGTGCTCAAGAAGGTACTCTTCTTGATTGGTACTGGTTACCTCTGCTACCGCTCTTTGTGGTCTATTTTCTCTCCGGGGTTGCAGAGACAAATCGTGCACCGTTTGATGTTGCGGAAGGTGAGTCCGAGATCGTGGCAGGTTTCCATGTGGAGTATTCAGGCATGACCTTTGCGATCTTCTTCCTCGCTGAGTATGCCAATATGATTCTGATTGCAGCATTGGCAAGTATCCTCTTCCTTGGTGGGTGGCTCTCACCATTTGCAGGTGTTCCTCTGTTGGGTGAGATGACAGCGTGGGTTCCTGGACTATTCTGGTTGTTGATGAAGATGTCGATCTTCCTCTTCCTTTTCCTATGGTTTAGAGCAACGTTCCCCCGTTACCGCTATGACCAGCTAATGCGTCTTGGGTGGAAGGTATTTTTACCGGTGACAATCTTCTGGCTGTTTGTGGAAGGCGTGGCTATTTATGCGGAAATTGGCCCTTGGTTTGATGGTGTGTTGGGAGCTTGATGAATGGATAAGCTGATTAAGATCATCAAGACATGGACATTCTGGGAGCTCTTCCAGGGCATGAATGTTACTGGAAGAAATCTCTTCAAGAAAAAGTTTACCCTCAACTATCCAGAGGAGAAGGCTCCGCAGTCCCCACGTTTCCGTGGCCTGCACGCCCTGCGCCGCTACCCGGATGGCGAGGAGCGCTGTATCGCCTGTAAGCTCTGCGAGGCAGTATGTCCTGCGATGGCAATTACTATCGAGGCGGCACCGCGAGATGAGGATGCACCTGAGAGTAATCGCCCCGAACAGCCGAAGGTTGGTAACCGCCCCGAACAGCCGAAGGTTGGTAATGGTGCTGGCAGATCAAGAAACTACGGCAATCGCAGAACAACAAAATATGAGATTGATCTATTTAAATGCATCTTCTGTGGTTACTGTGAAGAGGCCTGCCCTGTTGAGGCAATTGTAGAGACAAGAATTTATGAATACAGTTTTGAGGAGCGTGGCGAGAATGTCATGACCAAGGAGGCACTGTTGAGGATTGGGGATGAACAGGAGCCACAACTGACGGCTGATCTTGAAATTGATGGGAGATACAGATAATGACTGCTCTCCTTTTCTATCTCTTTAGTGCAATTCTACTTTTCGCAGCCTTCCGTGTTATTACCGCAAAGAGCGCTGTCCATGCGGCAATCTTCCTGATTCTTGCATTCTTTACCACCTCAGCCCTCTGGCTGTTGCTGGAGGCCGAGTTCCTCGCCATCACCCTGGTGCTGGTCTATGTGGGTGCAGTGATGGTGCTCTTCCTTTTTGTGGTGATGATGCTCGACATGAACATGGAGCCGCTCCGCGAGGGCTTCACCCGTTACCTGCCAGCCGGGATACTGGTTGCTGTAACTATTGTCTTCGAGATGGGGATAGTTCTGGGGGGGCGCTACTTCAGTAGTGAGAATTTCCCTGCCCCGGTTCCACATGGGGCCGACTACAGTAATACCAAAGAGTTGGGTGAGCAGCTCTATACAACACATCTATACTCTTTTGAGGTGGCAGCAGCCATTCTGCTGATTGCGATTGTGGCGGCCATCGGCCTCACATTCCGGCGTCGGGTGGAGAGCAAAAAGCAGAATATTCCAGATCAGCATCGCGTTAATCGCAGCGATCGCGTACGTCTGCTTGATATCCCATCCGCAACGAAGTTCTCATCAGAACAGGAGAGCGAGTCATGATTGAACTTTCTGACTTCCTGATCCTCGGCGCACTGCTCTTTACCCTGAGCATGGCAGGTATCTTTATCAACAGGAAGAATGTCCTCATCCTGCTGATGGCGATCGAGCTGATGCTGCTCTCGGTTAACATGAATTTTGTAGCCTTTTCCCACTATCTTGGAGATACAGCGGGACAGGTCTTTGTCTTCTTTATATTGACTGTGGCTGCTGCAGAGGCGGCTATTGGGTTGGCAATTCTGGTATTGCTGTTCCGTAATCGTCGAACCATCAATGTCGATGATCTTGATGAGTTGAGGGGGTAGGGGAATATTATGAAATCAGTCTACCTTGGAATTGTTCTGGCCCCACTGATAGGCAGCCTGCTGGCTGGCCTCTTTGGCCACTGGATGGAGCGTAAAATTGCCCATATCGTCACCATTGGTGGTGTAGCAATCTCCTTTATTCTCGCCCTTGTCGTATTCAAGGATACGGCGATTGATGGCAACACCTTCAACGGCAACGTCTACACCTGGCTGGTGAGTGATGGCGTCTCTTTCAATGTCGGCTTTCTGGTAGATCAGTTAACGGCAATGATGCTGGTGGTGGTCAGCTTTGTCTCCCTGATGGTCCATATCTACACCATTGGCTACATGCAGGAGGATCCGGGGTACAAGCGCTTCTTCAGCTACATCTCTCTCTTCACCTTCTCCATGTTTATGCTGGTGATGTCCAACAACTTCATGCAGCTCTTCTTCGGCTGGGAGGCGGTTGGACTGGTCTCCTACCTGCTGATCGGTTTTTGGTATCAGAAAGAGACAGCAATCTACGCCAACCTCAAGGCCTTCCTGGTCAACCGTGTCGGTGACTTTGGCTTCCTGCTTGGTATCGCTGCGATACTGCTCTACTTCGGGTCGATGGATTACGCTGAGGTCTTTGCCGGTACCGCAGCCGTTGAGGGGCAGACCATCAATATCCTGGGTGATAGTGAGTGGTCGGTAATGAGTGTGATCTGCATCCTGCTATTTGTTGGTGCCATGGGTAAATCGGCACAGGTTCCACTCCATGTCTGGCTCCCGGATTCGATGGAGGGCCCGACCCCTATCTCTGCTCTCATCCATGCCGCAACCATGGTTACCGCTGGTATCTTTATGGTGGCGCGGATGTCACCGCTATTTGAGCTCTCGGAGACAGCGCTATCCGTAGTCATGGTGATTGGCGCCATTACTGCACTATTTATGGGTTTCCTCGGCCTGGTACAGCACGACATCAAGCGCGTTGTTGCCTATTCGACCCTCTCCCAGCTTGGATATATGACTGTGGCACTTGGTGCCTCGGCCTACGCTGCCGGCGTCTTCCACCTGATGACCCACGCCTTCTTCAAGGCGCTACTTTTCCTGGCAGCCGGTTCGGTCATTATCGCGATGCACCATGAGCAGGATATGCGCCGCATGGGTGGACTGAAAAAATATATGCCGATCACCTACTGGACCTCACTGGTTGGCTCCCTGGCACTGATCGGCTTCCCCGGTTTTGCCGGATTCTTCTCCAAGGATGCGATTATCGAGGCGGTGCACGCCTCAACTGTCTCTGGCTCCACCTTCGCCTATATAGCAGTACTCTCCGGTGTCTTTATCACCGCACTCTACAGCTTCCGCATGTTCTTCCTCACCTTCCATGGCCCGGAGCGTTTCCGTGAATCTGCAAGCCATCATGGCGATGAGGATGATGATCATGGCCACCATGGTGTCCATGAGCCGCACGAGACCCCATGGGTGGTAACCGGTCCACTGATTGCACTGGCAATCCCCTCGGTCATTATCGGCGCACTCTATGTGGAGCCGATGCTCTTTGCAGGTTTCTTTGGTGACGCAATCCAGGTCAAGCCGGAGCATGATGTATTGGCACAGGTTGGTGAGAGCTTCCACGGTGTCTTCGGGTTTGTCCTCCACGGGATGATGGCTCCTCCATTCTGGCTGGCGATGGCCGGTGTTGGTACTGCCTACTATCTCTATATGGTGCGCACAGATATTCCAGAGATGATCAGGGCTCGTTTCTCTACCCTGCATCGCATTCTTGAGAACAAATATGGCTTTGACAGCTTCAACGAGATCTTCTTTGCCGGTGGTTCCCGTGGCCTTGGTGGCCTGTTCTGGAAGGTCGGTGACACAAAACTGATTGATGGGCTGATGGTTAATGGCTCTGCCCGTGGGGTAGGGAAGATTGCCGCAGTGATTCGTCATCTGCAGAGTGGCTATCTATACCACTACGCATTTGCAATGATTATTGGTCTGCTGATTATGCTGGCCTGGGTGATTTACCGATAGGGACTACGGAAGATAACAATGGATTCAAGTAGCAATTTACTGAGTTTACTGATCTGGGTACCCATCCTGGGAGGATTGCTCACCCTGGTGGTTGGTGACCAGCGTGGGGTCTTTGGGCGGGTCACTGCACTGGCCTTCTCTATCATCACCCTGCTGATCTCGCTCTCGCTGCTGACCGATTTCGACCGCTCCACCTATCTGATGCAGTTTGTGGAGATGGCCCCGTGGATTGAGCCATTCAATATCAACTACCACCTTGGAGTTGATGGAATCTCCATGCCCTTTATCGTCCTCACCAGCTTTATCACTGTGATTGTAGTGATTGCCGGATGGGAGGTAATTCAGGACAGAAACTCACAATACATGGCTGCCTTCCTGATCATGACCGGACTGATGAACGGGGTCTTCGCAGCACTGGATGCGATCCTCTTCTACATCTTCTGGGAGGCGATGCTGATCCCGATGTTCATTATTATCGGTGTCTGGGGCGGCCCAAACCGTGTCTACGCCACCATCAAGTTCTTCCTCTACACCTTCCTGGGGTCGGTATTTATGCTGATCTCACTGCTCTGGCTCTACAGCGAGAGCAACACCTTCTCGATCCTCGCCTACCATGACCTGAAGATCGGGATGACGGCACAGATGCTGATCTTCTTTGCCTTCCTGCTCGCCTTTGCGGTCAAGGTTCCGATGTGGCCGGTCCACACCTGGCTACCGGACGCCCACGTAGAGGCCCCAACCGGTGGCTCAGTGGTACTGGCGGCAATCATGCTAAAGATGGGTGCCTACGGCTTCCTCCGCTTCAGTCTGCCGATTGTTCCCGATGCCAGCAGTGA